>JAJPZJ010000067.1 GCA_021204405.1 Tannerellaceae bacterium
ACATTCATATGATGTTCAATAAATCAACGGACATTATGCGGATAATCATTTATATTATTTCTTTTCTTCTAATCGCTCAAACAGATTTTTATGCATTGCCTGGTCAAGATGTTGCGTTTTAACACAGGCAATCCCCTTTTCCCGCAACGCCTTATTTCCGCTTACATGTGTGTTCGGAAATTTCCCTCCTTTAATAAATATTACTTTTACAGACATTAAAAGGACAGAAATAACAAGAATTATAACCGTAATTAAAAACGTTGTGAGCATTTTCTTCTATATTTGTGGACGCAAATATAAGAGTTTAAGTGATTACAAAATACCTTTTGGGCATTTTATTGCACTTTTTTTCATTTCCGCCTGGTGTTTAGAAAGAATATTTAACGTTATAATAACATCTATAATAAATTGTAACATTATGAGCATAACCGAATTGACGCCGCAAGTGCTATGGAAGTTCTTCCATGAAGTGACACAAGTTCCCCGTCCATCAAAAAAAGAGGGAAAAATGATCCAATACCTGGAATCGTTTGCACAAAAGTATAATATACCTATCAAAAAAGATGCTGCCGGCAACATCCTGATGTCGAAGCCAGCCACGCCGGGTATGGAAAACCGTCCTACTGTGATCCTGCAATCACATATGGATATGGTATGCGAAAAAAATAACGATACCGTACACGATTTTGAAAACGATCCAATCGAAACAGTGATCGATGGCGAATGGCTGAAAGCAAAAGGAACTACCTTGGGTGCCGATAATGGAATAGGTGTAGCAGCACAACTGGCCGTCCTGGCCTCTGATGATATTGAGCATGGCCCGATCGAATGCCTCTTCACTGTCGATGAAGAAACAGGCTTAACCGGTGCCAAAGCTTTGGAAAAAGGATTTATGACAGGTGAGATTTTACTTAACCTCGACAGTGAAGATGAAGGCGAAATCTTTATGGGATGTGCCGGAGGTAAAGACACTCAGGCCACCTTTACCTATACTCCCGAACCGGCTGCTGCCGACCGTTTGTACCTGCGCATAGATATAAAAGGGCTGAACGGAGGACACTCTGGAGGAGAAATCCATAAAGGATTAGGAAATGCTAATAAAGTATTGGTACGCTTCCTTTATATCCTGCAACAAAGCCATGATTTCACATTATGTGAGATCGACGGAGGTAACCTGCGGAATGCAATTGCACGGGAAGCGCATGCAGTAATTGGCATCCGTCCGGCTGATAAAGAACAGGTACGTGTACTATTAAACAATTTCACGGCCGATATAGAGAATGAACTGAAACATGTTGACCCGAATGTACAAATCATACTTGAATCGGTGGATGCGCCAGCTACCTGTATGGATAGTAAAACCACTAAAAATGTGATCTATTCCTTACAGGCCTGTCCCCACGGAGTGATCGGCATGAGCCACGATATTGAAGGCCTGGTAGAAACTTCCACCAACCTGGCATCCGTTAAAATGAAAGAAGGCAATACCATTGTGGTAGGCACTAGCCAGCGCAGCTCTATTGAATCATGTAAAATTGCCGTAGCCAACCAGGTGGCAGCCACTTTCCTGCTGGCAGACGCTGAAGTAACCCAGGGCGATGGCTATCCGGGATGGGCACCTAATCCCAATTCGGGTATTCTGAAAGTAGCCCAGGAAAGCTATAAAGAGCTGTTTGGTAAAGAAGCTAAGATCATGGCTATCCACGCCGGACTGGAATGCGGCCTGTTCCTCGAAAAATATCCTTACCTGGATATGATCTCATTCGGCCCGACCTTACGGGATGTACATTCTCCGAACGAACGGATTAAGATAGATACAGTAGATCTTTGGTGGCGACATCTGCTGGCATTACTGAAAAGTATTCCTGCTAAATAATCCGGGAGACATAAAATATTTAATATTTTGATACGTTATAAAAAGAGAAGAGTACTTTCTTCTCTTTTTTTTGTTTGTTTTAAACTTTTTTTGTTTATTTTTGTTTTATAATTGATTTCAAGTCAGGATTGTAATATAAGTGGGCGGGTATGAATAGGTTAACAACGATTTTAACTTTTCTATGTATTGTTTTATTTAATCTTTTGCAAAGTTGCGACGGATTAGATGAAAACTACTCCACCAATCCCAACCACCGCCTGAGTTTTTCCACCGATACACTTGCATTCGACACGGTGTTTACTACGATAGGTTCGGCTACAAGGCAGTTTATGGTATACAATACCAACAATGAGGCATTACTGATCGAATCTGTGATGCTGGCTGGCAGCGGCTCTTCCGGATTCCGGATTAATGTAGATGGCCGCAAAGGCGATTATTTCAATGATGTCCGTATAAAAGCGGAAGACAGCCTGTATGTATTTGTAGAAGTAACCGTAGACCCAAATGGGATCGACCAGCCCTTATTAGTGGAAGATTCCGTTGTTTTTATGATCAACGGCATCCAGCAAACGGTACTGCTGGAGGCTTACGGGCAGGATGTAAACCTCTACAAAGGAGGAAAAATCATTATCTCAGATACCATACTGGAAGCTACCAAGCCCTACCTCATTTATGATAGCCTGGTCATAGCTGAAGATGTACATGTATGGATAGAGCCGGGTGCTACTTTCTATATGCACGATAAAGCCAACATCCTGGTATACGGAACGATGGAAGCAACCGGTACCCTGGAACAGCCCATTACCTTCCGGGGCGACAGGCTTGATTTTATCCAAAATGATATATTACCTTACGACCGGGTTCCGGGACAATGGGGCGGAATATTCTTCCAGCAGGAAAGTTTTAACAATAAAATGGACTATGTACTCGTGCGGAACGGTAAAACAGGACTTACCTGTGAAGAATCCACACCCGACGAAATAAAACTCAGCCTTACGAATTCACAGATAAACAACATGTCTGAAAATCTTTTCGTGGCTATCAACTGTCATATAGAAGCTGTCAATACCGAGTTTAGTAATGCCCGCAGGGGACTTGTCATGTTGATGGGTGGACGCTATAACTTTATTCATTGTACACTGGCTAATTATATGACACTGGCATCCAGGGATCCGAATGTATGGCAACCATCGCTGATGATCACCAACGATATGAATAACCACCCGGTTGAAGAGGCTATTTTCATCAATTGTATTATTGATGGAAATACCAATGCTACAACAGGCGAATTAGAATTGATAGAAAACAAAGATGCTGAATTTAATTACCTGTTTGACCATTGTGCAATCAAAACCCCGACACAAACCACGCCCGGGTATGCGGATATAATTTTCCTCAACGATGAAACAGATATGGAGTATACCCTGATCAACCAAGAGAGACATATATACGATTTCCGTCCGTTATCTCCGGATGCTCCCTATGTAGGTAAAGCCAAGCGGGAGATATCGGCACAATATCCGGAAGACCGGTACGGAATAGAACGGCTTACCGACTGGGGGCCTACCATCGGAGCTTACGAATATGTTCCTATCGAAGACCGGCTTAAAGAATAACATCCCTATGACCAACCTGACCTTAACCTTTTCCATCTTCCTTTTATTTTCTACATTCATTGGACACACACAACAGGCAGAAACTTTCCGCGTAATAACCTATAACGTGGAAAACCTGTTCGATACTTACGACAATCCTGCAACCAACGACAACGAGTTCCTCCCCAACGGTACCCGGCGATGGACACGTAAAAGATATTACCATAAATTACAACAGATAGCCAAAGTAATCATTGCATCCGGTGCCTGGGACACCCCTGCACTGGTAGGACTGTGCGAAGTGGAAAACGATTCAACGCTGATCCACCTATTAACCCGTACCTCCCCTCAGGCATCAACACTATCAATACTGTATTACTACAGGAGCCGATAGGTGGGGGATAAATACCGCACTGCTTTACCAGCGCGATAAATTCCGGTATCTTGGCCATGCCGAATATACTACACCTGCAAAAAGGGAAAACAGCTCCCGTAACATTTTACATGTATGGGAGAAGTATGGAACGGCCATCTCCTTGATATATTTATCTGTCATTTTCCCTCCCGCTACGGTGGCGAAAAAGAGAGCGAACCTGCCCGTTTGGGTACTGCCCGGATAATCCGGACGGTATGCGATTCCCTTTGTAGTATCCGCGAACTGCCTCAGCTCCTTATTATGGGCGATTTTAACGACATCCCTTCCGACAGAAGTATACGGGAAGGGTTACAAACTATCCCCTACCCTTCCGGTTACCATACCTCCTATCCCCTGTGTACATTATACAATTTATTAGACGGTTATAAAAGCTTTCCGGGTACACACAAATATCAGGATAAATGGAATATATTCGACCAGCTTATCGTTAGCCAATCCCTGGCCGATCCCACCTCTACTTTCCATATTCAGCCGGAAAGCATCGCCATCTTTGCTCCCGCTTACCTACTGACGCCGGATAAAACATGGCACGGCCAGCGACCCAAACGAACCTACCACGGCTACCGGTATGAAGGAGGCTACAGCGACCATCTTCCGGTAATGGTGGATCTCATCTTCGAAAACATTCCATAAACATTTCCGGCTGTAAACCAATTAATAAAAAGAAACCTAAAGTTTTGCGGTCAGGATAATAAAAACAAAAGTGAATAACTATTTTTGTATCCTGCTAAATTTAAAACATAATTTGATGAGAATTACACACCAGCTATCCAAATATATCCTTTCTATTTCCATAACGATCTTTTCGATAGGTGTAATTCCTGTAACAGCACAGGAATTACAAAATCCTTTCGACTTCCCGATCCTGTTAAGCGGTAATTTTGGCGAACTCCGGAGTAACCATTTTCATGCCGGAATCGACTTTAAAACCCAGGGAGTGGAAGGGAAACAGATGCGTGCAGTGGAAGATGGTTTCATTTCACGTATATCGGTCAGCCCGTGGGGATACGGGAATGCATTATATATTACCCACCCCAATGGCATTACCACAGTATATGGCCACCTGCAGAAATTTTCCAAAGAAATTGCAGAATATGTAAAGCAGAAACAATATGAACAGGAAAGTTTTACGGTTAATCTAGAACTACCCGCCAGCGAGTTTCCGGTACAGAAGGGACAGGTAGTAGCCCTCAGCGGAAATACAGGCAGTTCGGCCGGCCCCCATCTCCACTTCGAAGTAAGGGATACCGGAGCGGAAGAGCTATTAGATCCGCTGGAATGGTATAAAGACCAGATCAAAGATACCCGCCCACCCCGTATCGAGGGTATTATGATCTATCCCATGAAAGGAAAAGGCATGGTAAACCGCAAAGCCGGTAAAGTACCGGTAAAACCCACTGCCGATGCCAACGGGAAGTACCGGATCGCCAACCAGATTGAAGCATGGGGCGAAATTGGCATCGGTATTAAGGCATACGATTATATGGATAACACCACCAATATATATGGTGTAAAAGAGGTCGAAATGAAAGTCGACAACGAAGTGGTATTCCACAGTTACCTCGACCGGTATGCCATTAAAGATACCCGTTACCTGAACAGCTTTACCGATTACGAAGAATGGCGTACCAACCGCTCTTTTTATATGAAAAGCTTTGTAGACCCCGGCAATAAGCTCCCATTCATCCAAAGTTATAAACGGGGTATCCTGCAAATCAATGAAGAACGCGACTACGAAATAACCTACCGGCTGGCCGATATCTACGGAAACACAACCCACCTTACCTTTTTCATAACCGGAAAAGAATGCCCTGTCCAACCGGTAGACACAGCAATAACCGAACTATTCCACTGGGCTTCCGACAACCGTTTCGGAGCCAAAGGCATACGCCTTACCATTCCTAAGGGAAACCTGTATGACAACCTGTATTTCCGTTATCAGGTAAAAGAAGACAGTACCCAACTGGCGGCTACCCACATGCTCCATAACAAACCGGTAGCCTTCCACCAGTCGGCCGGCCTATCCATCAGGCTACAGCACGACACCTTAAGCAATAAGTCACAATATGGCATCGTACGGATACAAAATAACCGCCCCGTGTGGATAGGAGGCAATTACCGGAACGGCTGGATAGACGGAACCATCCGTGAAACCGGAACCTACACTTTACGTGCAGACACCATCCCTCCCGTGATTACCCCCTTGAACTGGGAAACCTGGCTAAGCAAACAGACCTTCACCTGCAAACTGTCCGACAACCTGAGTGGCGTTAAAACCTACCGGGGAGAGATAGACGGCAACTTCGTACTTTTTGAAATGAATAACCGCTCGGTCATCTCGCATACGTTCAACCGGAAAGACTATGAACCGGGCGCGCATATGCTCAAAATCGCCGTTCAGGATGCCTGTGGGAACGAAGCAACCTATGAATACGCTTTCAACCTATAAGAGCCGGTAATTTTTTATTCAAAAAACAATCCATAAAATTTGAATAGAAGAGGAAATTCGTATCTTTGTTAATCACTGAAATGGATAAATTAAGTAACAATTATACCAACAATTTGATTAAATTATGGAAAATAATGAACTTCTGGAAATGGTAAGAAGCAAAGCACAAGGCTGGCTTTCCAAGAGTTATGATGCAGACACACGTGCACAGGTACAGGCAATGCTGGATAACGAAGATCCGACAGAGCTGATTGAATCTTTCTATAAAGACCTCGAATTCGGTACCGGTGGCCTGCGTGGTATCATGGGTGTAGGTACCAACCGCATGAATATCTATACAGTAGGTGCCGCCACACAGGGACTTTCCAACTACCTGAAAAAAGAATTTGCAGACCTGAAACAGATCAAAGTTGTGATTGGCCACGACTGCCGTAACAATAGCCGTAAATTCGCAGAGATTTCTGCCGATATCTTCTCTGCCAACGGTATTAAAGTATACCAATTTGAAGATCTGCGTCCTACGCCTGAAATGTCGTATGCCATCCGCAAACTGGGATGCCAGAGTGGTATTATCCTTACGGCTTCACACAATCCGAAAGAATATAACGGATACAAAGCCTACTGGGATGACGGTGCACAAATGATCGCCCCGCACGACCGCAATACAATTGCCGAAGTAAATAAGATCCGCAGCGCAAGCGATATCAAATTCAAAGGCAACCCTGAACTCATCGAAGTGCTGGGTAAAGAAATGGATCAACAGTACATCCAGGACCTGACTACGATCTCTCTTTCACAGGAAGCGATTGCACGCCATAAAGATATGAAGATCGTCTACACTCCGATACACGGTACCGGTGTAGTGCTTGTTCCGGAAACACTGAAAGCATTCGGTTTCACCAATATTATCCATGTCCCCGAGCAGGATGTGGTAAGTGGTGACTTCCCTACGGTTGTTTCTCCTAACCCGGAAGAACCGGCTGCCTTGCAAATGGCTGTCGACAAAGCAAAAGAAACAAATGCCGAACTGGTACTGGCTTCCGACCCGGATGCCGACCGCGTAGGTGCTGCCGTTAAAAACAACGAAGGCGAATGGGTACTGCTGAACGGTAACCAGACTGCACTGATGTTTGTTTACTACCTGATCACCCGCTGGAGAGAATTAGGCAAACTGCAAGGTAAAGAATATATCGTAAAAACAATTGTTACCACCGAGCTGATCAAAACAATCGCCGAGCGTAACAATGTGGAGATGTACGATGTATATACCGGCTTCAAATGGATTGCCGATGTAATGAAGAAAAATGAAGGTAAGAAAAGCTTTATCGGTGGTGGTGAAGAAAGTTACGGCTTCCTGTGCGAAGATTTTGTTCGCGACAAAGATGCTGTTTCTGCCTGTACTATCCTGGCTGAAATCGCTGCCTGGGCCAAAGACCAGGGTATTACCTTGTACCAACTGTTACAGAAAATTTACGTAGAATACGGTTTCTCTAAAGAAAAAGGTATCTCCGTAGTGAAAAAAGGTAAGAGCGGTGCCGAAGAGATTGAAGCCATGATGAAGAATTTCCGCGAAAACCCATTGAAAGAGATTGTAGGCTCTAAAGTAACCCTGTTCTACGACTTCGCTTCGTTGAAAGGATATAGTTACAACGATAACGAAACGATTACATTGGATATGCCTACCACATCGAATGTATTACAATACTTCACAGAAGACAATACAAAGGTTTCCATCCGTCCTTCGGGAACAGAGCCTAAAATTAAGTTCTACTGCGAAGTACATTCAAAAGTAAACAGCATAGAAGAATTACCTGAAGCTGATAAAGCAGCCGAAGAAAAGATCAACCAAATTAAAACTTCATTAGGAATCTAATGAGGAGTGACGTTTTCATAATAGTTTAAAGATTGAACGGGTTGGAAAGCATTTATTCCAGCCCGTTTCTATTGGTTATTTATTCTCTACCTTTCGTCTACCAGACAGTTTTTTTTGAAAATCATCTGTCATCTATCACTTTTTGATGTAAACTACTATATATCAATATTTTGTTGAGTGATAGATGCATTTTTCATCTATCACCCCATCTATCATCTATCACTATGAAAAAGCCTATAAGTTTTATATAATTATTTACATAAAATTATAACAAAACAACCCCTGCTTCCCGCGAAGGCAGGAACCGCATTAGAACAGCCCGTGTTCTCCTGTTTTAGCACTAAAATAGACCGTTCTGGTGCGATCTCCGCCTTCGCGGGGAACTAAGGTTATTTTGAACATCACCGGGCAATGCTTTGAATAGGATCTGTTTTTTGAGGTTAGCGGATGGTTTTCTTTGGCTTTCTCCATACTTTTTTCTTTTACCTATAGGTTTTTTACTCTTTACAATCAAAAGGAATTTTCCTTTCATTTGTAAGGAATTTTCCTTTTGATTGTAAGTATTATTCCTTTTGAATGAAAGGAATAAAATTCATAAAGAAGTTTCTGTAAAACTATGCTTAATCCGTTGAATACTGATAAGTAAAGCAGGTGATTTTCTTATGGTAAATTTAAATGTGGTAACCCTATCTGGTAGGATCGTTTAGAGTATTTTACACCGGAGGGTAGCGGGAGCGTATTGATCCATAGAATTTTTCGGGTGATAGATGACAGATCGGGTGATAGATGAAAAACGCATCTATCACTCAACAAAATATTGATATATAGTAGTTTACATCAAAAAGTGATAGATGACAGATGATTTTCAAAAAACTATATAGTTCAAAAAACTATATAGTATAAGAACTTGTCTCTACTTTCAGAAGCTTACCGAAAAGAGTAATTCCGCCTGCCAGTCACCATAATTAATAGGATTAATTACCCGTATGCCGGTTGCCAGCGGATAGTTAAGGCGGAATATATTCCAATCGAAGATCAGGTCGAATCCGTATGCGCTCATTTTATCCCAGCCACTCGTCTCGTTAACCTGGTTATAGGTCAGGTCGTAAAACAGGTTTGTCCGCAGGCGTTTGATATAGGCCAGTGAGCCGATACTCACGTCAGGACAAAACAGGGAGAATGCATAGTCGGCTTTCATTTCCCATTGTTGCCGGGTACGGTATACATAATCATAGCCTCTGGTTTCGTTCAGTAGCCGTTTCGGTACATACATATACTTATTATCCACATTCTGGTACTGATAGCCGGCACGTAGCATCAAGCTATGGTTTGGCAGCAGGCCCGGCAGGTAACCGGTTAACCGTGCGGTATAAAGATTACCATAATTCTCCGTATTAAAAGGCGTAGTAAAATATTGGAGGCATACCTGATAACCCAACCGGGGAAGGATATCACGCTGTGCCATCCGGTGGTATTGGTAATAGCGAAGTTCTGCCAGCATATACTGGAAGTTACGCATATTACGGCTCTCATATTGCTGGTAACGGTTGTTGGTAAGGTAATAGGTAAGGATAGGCTGGAATCCTTTTATCCAATGGTTACGAGTAAAGTTAAAAGGAATATACATACGTGCCTCGGCTTCTACCAGGTTCCTGCCCGGGTAAGCGCTGCCCAGGGTTTCATATACACGTCCCTCCTGCTCTACTTTCTGCCAGACAATATCAAACGCTTTATCTCCATAGTCGACCGTAAAGTCTATTACCGGATACCATCCCATGTAAGTAAGAGCCACTTTGCCGTGATGATATCCTTTGCGGTAATACCAGCCGGCCTGCCCGATCAGGGTATTCAGAGCATTTTGTGAGATAACAGTAGCTCCCGGCTTTACGACCGTAGTAAAATCATCGGCAGCCAGGTTTACCACATCCATTACATCATAATAGAAAGGAGCCCAACTATGGATATTGAACAGATGGGCAGCCTTCCGGTATGGACGGGGATGAAAGGGAACCGGGGTTAGCGTAGCTGTATCGAGGTTGAATTGTTCCTGGGCTGCTACGGTTTCTGCTAGTACGGAACGGTAAGGTTCACTAAAACCGACTTTATCCTGCTGTATACTGTCACGAGGCAAAGCGGCTATCCGGTAACCATTGGCCTGAAAATCAGCTATCATCAAATGAGAACCATCCGGTGTCCATGTGGGAGCGAATGCACCAAACCGGGCACTTGTTATCTTTTCAGTCTCTCCTGTAACCGGATCGAGTGCATAAATATTATTGATTCCATTCAGACCCGATTCAAAATAGAGTTTTCCTTCATACCAAGCCAGTGTACTAATATTGGTGCTTCCCGGTGGCAAAAGCTCCTGCCAGCTATTTTGCAGGAGGTCTAATTTACTTATCCCCAGTCCATGGTCGTTAATTAGTATGGCAATAAGGTTATCCTGCCCGTCGAACACCATATCTTTTACAAACGCATTGCCGGGAGTAGCAAAAGTTCTTGTTTCTGTACCTGTATCACTATCCAGGCAAACGATCGCTGCCGTTCCTGACAAATCAAACCGGAGTACTGCAACCTGGTTTCCGTTGTTGCCGGCAGCCGGTGCCAGATAGCGGGAATGATGTGTCAGGGTAACCACCTTTCCGGTAGCCAGGTCGTAATATTTAAGTAACGAATAGTTCTCATGTGTCCAGCGTAACCCCGAAACATATTCCGTCCAGTAAATCCGGTTGCCCGACAGCCTGAGCGGACTATTGATATTCCCCAGCCAGCAAAGGCATTTTTCATGGCCATCTTCCAGCGACACCAGGGAATTGATAGCCTGTAATCCCGACTTTACGGCTACTACTCTCCGGCTGTCAATTGCCTGTGGATAGTTGTATGTGGTATACATCTTTTTGGCAGGAGAAAGATAGTGTAAAGGATCAGCCGGGGTAAGTTGCCGGTCCCATTCCTCTTTCAGAAAGGAAAAGGTCTGATCAAACAGGCCTTTTGTTTTTACCCCCGTGTATTTTTGCAGTGCATTCGAAAAAGGAGGGACGGCGTAGATACGGCGGGTATACCGCTGTAAGACTTTATCCCATACATCGGCTCCATAGGCGTAACGGGCATAGGCGGCCATATCATATCCGATCGCATAATAGTTGCCGGTATAATCCTTATAAGATCCCATCACCCATTTATCAAAAGAGAAAAACTGATCCGAATACATCCGGCTGCGGTAGATCATATTGAATTCCGGTAAACGCCCCCTTCCGCTATTCGACATAGCCGTTTCTATCACAACTGCATCCCCTTCAAACAGCCACTGGGGAACACCTACGGCAACCAGTCCCTGCACCTGCTCACCGGCCAGGTAATATAAAGGACGGAATATACCCTGCATCAGCTTGCCGGTCTGGAATACATGGCGTGATTCGTGAACCACCAACTGCCTGTCCCAGCTCTGTGCGTACAGGTCGGTACCGGGTGTGGTAATCATTTCCATCCGGCGGGGTGCCCAGGCAACCATACCGTTCGACAGCATATTGCCGGGATGGAGTACTACCGGCATCCGGGTTTTCCAGGGTTTACCGATCGTTTTATCTAAATGCGGATATACATTTTCGAGGAAGGTGGCATACCGCCGGGCCATGGAGTCGTTACCCTGCGGATAAACCAGTTTATAGTGGCCGGTTTCTACATAGTTCCACCGGAAACGTGCCGGGTCGGTTCCATAATCAACAAACTGGGCATGTATTGCAGAAGCAAATAAAAAGCAAGATAGAAAGCTGAGGACAATTCTGGATACCGACATTTGCTGTTTCTTTTATAAACTGGTTATGGACGCACAAAGCTAAAAAATATTTATGAATCCATAACCAAAAAACTACGAATGCTGGATTTTCTTCTGTAAAATCAGAAGGTCAGTTTCATCATAAAACGGAAACCGTTTTTATGTATATCGGGGTTATCCAGATAACTCAGACGGCGCACATAGTCGATACGGATAAATTTGAAGATATTCTCCAATCCTACGCTATACTCCATATAAGGATCTTTCCCTATCGGATAGGAACCTTCCGGGAACAGGTAAGTACCTTTGCCGCCGTTCAACGGGTTATTCTTATCACTCAGGCTACCATATACTCCACGGAAAGATAGCACCTCACGCCATTTCAGTTTCTTGATCAGCGGGATCCGGTTCAGGAGTGCTCCATTCATAAAGTAGGTCAGGTCCCACGAAGCATACTGGTCCATCAGGAATTCCATCGGGTTCATATTGGTATACGTCTCCACCTGAAGTACATAAGAGATATTGGTATTGGGAACGATCAGCAACGGATAAGGCACCTGGTTCCAGACTTTGCCTCCTTTGATATACCCGTCGAGATACCCATACGCTGAAAACCAAAAACGTTTCTGGATGCCCAACTCCGTACGATGGTAATCATACGACGAACCTAAAAAGTTTTTTGCTGCTGCCGAATGGCTTAAGGTAAATACCGGAGCATCCAGTGTAATCGGATACCGGTAGTTACGCGATTGGTAGAACTTTTCGTTCGGTGCATACCGCAACCTTATTTCCAGTTCACTCATCATATAATCGGCTACCGGCCGGATACTTCCATCGGCTTCTATCCGGTTAAACTCCGAATAGCTGGTTGCATATTCTTTATAATTGCGCAAAAGGCCATAAAAAGAAAAGCCATTATAGTGTTCGTTCGAATAGGTCATCTCTGCTTTACGCAGATAGGTAGCCCGGTCGTCTTTACGCCATTTCCAGATCAGGAATACATTATCTTTATTGGTAAAAGCATATTGCTGCCCAATCTGGTTCATATCATACAGATATTCAAAACGGAGGGAATGTACCGGGAACTCTTTCCGGTAATCTTTTTTATCAATAAAGGAGTATTCGGCAATCAGGTCGTATTTGAATTTGCGGTCGGTAGTACCATAAGCAACAAACCCATCCAGGAAGAAACGGTTACTGAAATTAACCGTAGTAGTTCCTCCAACACGCAGGCGGGCACCTTCGATGGCATTGGCACTGATCAATGTATTCATCGGGCCAAATTCAAATTTACTTTTTGTCTTATCTTCATTCGTCTGTATATATCCCGATACCAGGATAGATACCACTTTTTCGGTTACATAGAAAAGAGGTACTGAGCGCAACCGGGCCATCAGGCGTTCCACCGTATTCGGATTTCTCCTTTGTGCCTCTTCCGGACGTACCTCCGCCCAGAATTTCTCATCCTTATACATGGCTTCATCCTCGGTAATAACCGGTTGGTTCTTATCAAAGATCGTCAGGTCTTCCGGTACATCAAACCGATGGTTGGTATAGGAGTTCAACCGCCTCGAGTACATCCCTTTGGATTTGGAAGAGAGCTTGAAGCCTACCTGTATATCATCTTTTGTCATCAGACGTGTTCCATCTTCCGTACGGATAAACGTTTGTTCGATCGTCATATTATCGACAAAGTTAAGGTTGATATTACGGGGAACATTTAAGACAGCTTTTTCTACAAAGAACGTAGAGTCGAGTGTAACATATAAATGCCCGGTAAATCCCCAGGTTTCAGAGTTGAAAGGGACAAACCCCAGGTCGACTACCTGCCGGTTATCCACCGTTAAGGTATCCAACAGGTAATACTTATAAAAGTTGGGCCCCTGGGTAGAAAGCGGACTTACAAAACGGTTCAGGAAAAGGGGAATATCATTCTGGAAAATATTTACTTCACGGAATACTTCTGCCAATACCTGATGTACCCCGTCGCGCGAAAAGATTTCATCAATACCTGCCGACTGATGCGCATGTACCAGCCGTTTTTCCGACTTCGGATCTTTCCGGAAAAAGACAGTTTCATATCTCTCTTTCTCTGATACGGGCAGGATGGCACGCCCCGTATTGAGGGTGTCCACAAATTCAACCAAAAAGTCGAAACGACCCGTCTTCGTTGAATCTGATTTGGGTTTAGGTTCGAAGTCGTTCATTGCAAAAACCATTTTTTCATACTGGTCGTATGTAAAATAGGGTTGGTTACGCGGGTCGTTACTTTCACGCGAGGCAATTACATTCCTGACAAATATAACCGCCGGGTTTTCGCGTTTGGAATACCGCTCTTTTCCGGGTTTGATTACAATTTCCGACAGGGTGATACCTTCGGGTACCAGTTCAATTTTTAGTTGGTTATTCCTGCCGCTGGTAATAGGTACTTCCTTAGTAGCATATCCCAGGTAGCTAACCACAAGTTTATTTGATTTTGCCGGTGTAGAAAGGTAAAATTCACCATAGTCGTCGGTTATTGTTCCCGTTGTTGTACCATCCAGTTGAAGAGATACATACGGCAATAATTCCCCTGTAATCGAGTCAGTTACTAATCCTTTTAATATCGTATTCTGGCTTTTCATCCCAAAGACTACGCCTACAAACAACAACACCAGAAATGCTATCTTTCTTGTCATACCATCTTTTTGACCTTGAATAAAGGTGTAAAAATACAAAATTTAATTCGTTTTAATAGTACCAAATTTAATACAATGTATACTATTTAGCTACTATTTCAGTTTTTTAAGGGAGACCAGACAATTTTTAAGCAGTTTTTTTTATTTCCTGCATTCTATTAAAAATCATAGCATTATATATTTTACTATTTTCTTTTAAAGTATATGGAGTAAATTTATAATTCCAGCACATAATCAATTCCTACTGTCCTGGTAAACCAGGTATCATGTGATACAATAACCAACGTGCCGGCAAAGTCTTTTACCAGCGAGGTGATAGTATCCAGACTGTTTACATCCAGGTTGTTGGTTGGTTCATCCAATATCAGCATATCCGGGATATTATTACTTAATAAGAGACAGCAAAAACAAGCCGCATCTTTTCTCTGCCGCTCAGCCCGGCACATTTTTTATTCCAGTCGGCAGGTAAGAACTGGAAGCGAGTTAATTCTTTTTTTTACTTCATGATCGTACAGGCCGCGGTTATTAAAAGCGGCAGCCTGTTCAGAAACCGTTAATTGCCCGTCTAGTAAAGCGTAATCCTGATCAAGGTAAAGTGAAGAAAAGCCATTTCTTTCTATTACTCCTTTCAAAGGGGACAGGTTACCCATAAGCAATTGTAATAAGGTGGTTTTTCCGCTTCCATTCTTACCTTTTACCTGCCAGCGCTCTCCACTTCTTATCCGGAAAGAAAGTTCTTCTTTCCATAGCCATCCGTTTGTATAAGAGAAGTTGATTTCATGGGCAGTAAGTAAGATTTTGCCTTTGTGAAGTACCGAAGCATTCAGGCCGGCGACCAGGGTCATTTCTGTTTGTATTTTACTTTTTAAGGTTTTCAGTGAATCATTCAGGGTGTCCAGTTTCTCCGTATGTACATTTGCCAAACGGGTACTACTCTTTTCGGCTTTATCCCGGCGTGTGTTAACCGCCATGCGGCTTATTCCCATTTTACTGCTATACTTTTCACTCTAGGCATCCTTTTTCTGTTTGCGTTCGGCTGTTTCACGGGCTGTTTTACGGGCTGCCCGGATGGCTTTCTCTTTTTCCAGTACCTGCACTTTCAATGCTTCGGCCTCTATCTTTTTCTGTTCCCGGTAAAAAGAATAATTTCCTCCATAGGCTTTTATGCCGGAAGCCGAAAGTTCATACAGGAAATCCAGTTGTTCTAATAAAGTGCGGTCGTGGCTCACAACCAGGCAGGTTTTATGGGTTTGGCTGAGAAAACGGTATAACAGTTCCCGGCTGTCAAAGTCAAGATGATTGGTAGGTTCATCCAATAAAACAATAGCCGGATCGTGGAGATTGATACCGGATAAAAATACTTTTGTTTTCTCGCCGCCACTCAGTTCATGGAATTTATACGATGGTTCCAGATGCTCTATTTTCCATTTGCGGAATGCCTCTTTTACTCGCTCTTCCAGTTCCCAGTCATCATTCAGAATCTCCATATTTTCTGCGGTGGCCTCTCCTGCCAGTATCGCATGGAGTGCTAGCAGCTTTTGACTAATGCCCAGTACCTCCCCTACAGTTTGCCAATCGTATTGCCCGGTATGCTGAGGTATATACCACATCGGATCTTTTATAATAATTTCACCCGACAAAGGCGGCAACACACCCGCCATTAGTTGCAAAAGGGTAGATTTGCCTGTTCCGTTATTCCCTATCAGGCCTGTTTTACTTCCGGTATACACCGTGAAGCTGAGTTCATTAAAAAGAACCGAGTTACCGGGATGCGAATAGGATATTTTCTTTACTATAATACACATAATAATTTGATTTAAAAATGAATAGGATAAGATTTGGTAATCACCGGCATAGGTGAGTGGGTTGCAGAAAAGTATATTCCGCAACAAGGTAAAAAGGGCATAGATAAATGCACCAGCATCAATTATTACATGTCTGAAAGTTTTTAGAAAAGATAAATACTGAATATACAATCACATAACCCGTTCTGAAAGCAGGCAATAGCTCCAGATGGTATGTCCGGGAAAGTAATCAGGTAGGTGCCTTTTATTATTCAGTAATCCGCATTGGGGTAAGTATTAAATTATCTATACAAAGATATAGAAAATATAGAATATAAAAAAAGAGTTTTAATTTTATTACAAAAGAGACTTTATGAACAGCAAATAGATGTCTAATTTGTAA
>JAJPZJ010000169.1 GCA_021204405.1 Tannerellaceae bacterium
CCGACTTCAAATCCAGAATTTATAATAGGACATTATGCGGATAATCATTTTAAAATAAACCAGCTCCGCACGGCTGCATACTTCGCCTACCGGATTGTATATTTCTGTTTCGATAAAGATAGCATTGCGTTTGCGGTCTTTGATACGTCCGCAAATGGTTAGCCGGGGTTCAAGCGTAGAGATACTTTTCAGGTATTTTACTTCCATTTTTGAGGTTACACCGGAAGTCTGGAGCTTGCGTACAATTACCCAGCCGGCCAGTTCATCCATCAGGGTAGCCTGTATACTGCCATGTAGGGTGTTGAGCCATCTCTGGTAGTGGGATTCGGGACTCCAGAAAGCAACTATATCTTCTCCGTCTTCATAAAATTCCATATGGAAGCCTGAGGTGTTCTGCGGCGAGCAGCCGAAACACATATATCCCTCGATACCGGTCCACGGATTAATGATTTTCTTCATATGAGCTGATTTTATAAGCCTTTATTGAGGATTGTTGTTTACAAAGATAAAAAAGTAAGTTGATTGTTAATATAAAAAAAACAAAAAAGCAGTGGTAAAGGATGCTTACCACTGCTTTTTCGTATTCCATACATACCCGGACAGGCCGGTTTATTTTATTTCGTTTCTTCTTCGATTTCCGGTTGGAGGAATTCTACAAAACATAAGGCAGCCAAGGCCGTACCATACCGTTTTTCGATGGTAATTCCTTCGGTAATAAAGTTAAGTTCGCCCAGGTAGTACTTCCCGTACGTTTTCTGGTGCAGGTCGTTGATTACCCGGATCAGACGTGATTCGAGCTCTTCAATACGGTAACGTCCGCTCACTTCGCAAACCAGGCCACCTACCTTTTCGTCAAAGTTCTCGTCTTTGTACATCCAGGCGTAAACCACACCGGCAGACACAAACTCATCCTGGTACCCGTGGGAAACAGCCATAATGGTCTTCATTTCCGACCCGAACGGAGGCAGGTCGATTTCGTCCATAGTAACCAGGCGTGCGGTAGCAGGCAAAACAGACGAATAGGTCATAATATTAAAGTCTGAAATACCGGCATCGTAAAGAGCCATGTGATATGAACCTGCGTGTTTTTCGAGGTCCGAATCACCACTCCCCTTTGTAATAAAAAAGGTGTTTGGAATCAGGTTCCCAACTTTCTTTGTCATCTACAAATATGTTTTACTAAATTAATAATCAAATCGAGCGCACAAAAATAGAAACTTATTTGGGATTATTACCTTTTTACCGGTAGAAAAAACGTATATTTAAGGGATTATTTTCTTAATTACTGAACAATCCCCCGGAAGTGGGTGTTCTGAACTTAATATTAACGTGTGTATGAAAACATTTTGTCTTTGTTTGTTATTAGTTTTAGGTAATAGTTTTTCAACCGAAAAAAAGGAGGACAGTATGAAATTTGAATTAATCCAGCTACCGTATGCGCCGGATGCATTAGAACCGGTTATCAGTAAACAAACCATTGAATTACATCATGGTAAGCATTTACAAACGTATGTAAACAACCTGAATAAATTAATTCCGGGTACTCAGTTTGAGAATGCGTCTTTGGAATCGATCGTAGCCAATTCCGACGGTACTATTTTTAACAATGCCGGCCAGGTATTGAACCATAATCTTTACTTTACCCAGTTCTCGCCGGATGGAGGTAGCAAACCTTCGGGCAAACTGGCAGAAGCCATTAATAAAACATGGGGATCGTTTGAAAACTTCCAGCAACAATTCAATGAAAAGGGTACGGAACTTTTCGGCTCCGGATGGGTTTGGCTGGCTAAAGATAAAAACGGCAGCCTGACCATTGCCAAAGAAGCCAACGGAAGTAACCCTATTGTCCACGGCCTTACTCCTATCCTTGGCTTTGATGTGTGGGAACATGCTTATTACCTGAACTACCAGAACTGCCGGGCAGATCATCTGAACGAGCTTTGGAAAATTATTGACTGGAATGTGATAGACCAGAGGTATTAACAAAATTGAAAGGATTAGATAGGTAAATATGGAAAATTACAAGTTGATTGATAATGTGGCGAATGAGCAATATGAATTCCATATTGACAACCATGTATGCAAAATAGAGTACAGCAAACGCAACGGTAGTGAGATTTTATTTACCCATACCGAGATTCCACAGGCAATGGAGGGCCGGGGTATTGGTAGTAAACTGGTGGAAGAGGCGCTGAAAGATGTGCACAGGCAAAACCTGCGGCTAATCCCGCTTTGCCCGTTTGTTGCATGGTATATTGAATGCCATCCCGAGTGGGAAGGCGTTTTAGAAAATAAAGATAAAAGTTAAACCAGAACCAAAACCTTAACGATGAGTATTACGAGAGAGTATACAAATGGCGAGATCACTATCATCTGGCAGCCGGAGCTGTGTGCACATGCAGGGATTTGCATTTTCGAACTTCCCAAGGTGTATTGCCCGCAGGACCGGCCGTGGATCAGGATCAACAACGCCACTACGGAGCAGTTGATCAAACAGGTTGATATGTGCCCTACCGGTGCATTGTCGTACCGGAGGAATTGAATTATATTGAATCGCTAATGGATCTGAAGGCAATTAAAAGATTTAAAGTCTTTTAATTGCCTTTTCTTTATTGTTCATTGTCAATTATTTGCTACTTTAGTAGCGTTTTTATGGATTTAAAAATGAGTTTGAACCAACCGGAAATAATAAGATGAAAAAAATTTTTACTTTGGCGTTAGGTGTCCTGCTGATAACAGGATGTAGTGAAGAAAAGGGATATGAGCTTAGTGGTACTGTGGCTAATCCCGGCCTGAACGGGCAGTATGTTTATTTATATGAGTATGGTAAGGCTGATAAAGAAGCTGTAGATAGTGCCCTGGTTACCAATAGTACTTTTGTATTCAGAGGCAATCAGGAAACTCCTGAATTATATATGCTTGAGTTCGACATCACCGCTGTGCCACTTGAACGTACTATGCCGGCACAACCCTCTCCCTATGTTGCTACTTTTATCCTTGAAAATGCAAAACTGAAAGTGAAGCTCGATCAGGTCTCTACTGTGACAGGCACTTCTAACAACGACGCTTATTCAAATTTCATCACTTCAGTGGCTAATACCCGGAAAGCTTTCGACGATTATATACCGGAAACAATCGGAGATGACAATACGTTACAGGAAACTTTAGAAAAGAAACAGGAAGAAGTCGAAAATGAAGTAACCCAAAAGGCTAAAGAGTTTATTGAAAAAAACCCGGCCAATCCGCTTGCGGCCAAAACGTTGGTTGAGTTCCGCTATAATCTTGGCGAAGAAGACCGCCGGGCTTTGATAGAACAGGCAGACGAGACCTTTGTAGCTGTTCCGGGTATACAACAAATGCAGGATCACCTTAACTTATTAAGTAATACGGCTATTGGAAAACAGTTTACTGACTTTGAAATGAATGACCCGAAAGGAAAGGCGCATAAACTTTCCGAATATGTAGGCGTAGGTAAACCGGTATTGATCGATTTCTGGGCTTCCTGGTGTCCGCCGTGTCGCCGCGATATGCCCCAGCTCGTAGCCTTGTATAAAGAATATAAAGAGAAAGGGTTTGAAATTGTAGGTATTTCATTGGATAGTAACCAGGCTGCCTGGGATAAAGGAATACAAGACCTGCATATTACCTGGCCTCAGTTGTCGGATCTGCAGGGTTGGAAAAACGCGGGTACTGCTCTTTATGGAATTAACCTGATACCCCAGACCGTACTGGTTGACAAAGAGGGCATTATCGTAGCTAAAAACCTGCATGGTGAAGCTTTACGTGATAAATTGAATAAATTGATCAGATAATTTTTGCAAAGAAGATCATTTATTGAATGAGACGCACTTTATGCATCTCATTCAATCTTCAAAAAAAGATAAATATAACAGATTATAAGTCCGGATATTTTTACTTCTTTTGTAATTACGTTAACAAATTTATTATTCAATCCAACTAATCTTAAATCATTTGACATGAAAAACGTAATTTCAAGAAGAAACTTTCTGGCTACCTCCGGTTTGCTGGCTGGCGGTGCACTCATGAATCCGGGCGAAGTATTACAGGCGGCCTCCCAGGAATCGGGTTCCGGAATGAAAAATGAAAAAATGCGTATTGCCCTGATTGGAACCGGCTCAAGGGGTTGCCGTATGTGGGGACGTACGGTGGTAACCAATTATGCCGATTACCTGACTTTCGTAGGGTTATGCGACACAAATCCCGGACGTTTACAAACCGCCAAAGAATATATAGGAGTTGACTGCCCTATCTATACGGATTTTGAGAAAATGATGAAAGAATCCCGGCCTGACTTACTAATTGTCTGTACAGTAGATGCTACCCACCATGAATTTATTATCAAAGGGATGGAAATGGGATGCAACGTGCTTACGGAAAAACCAATGACCACTGATGAAACCAAAGTACAAGCCATTATTGATGCCGAAAAACGAACTGGTAAACATTGCCGGGTTACATTCAACTATCGCTACTCACCCCACCGGGCTAAAATGTGGGAACTATTACGTGCCGGCGAAATCGGCGACCTAACTTCCATAGACTTCCACTGGTATCTGGACACCTCCCACGGAGCTGATTATTTCAGACGCTGGCACCGGTTGGCAGAAAACGGCGGATCTTTGTGGCTGCATAAAGCTTCCCATCATTTTGACCTCTTAAACTGGTGGATTGAAAGTGATCCGGAAACAGTATTTGCTACCGGCTCGCTCGATTTTTACGGCAAAAACGGTCCGTTCCGTGCAGAGAACTGCCGTAATTGTCCACATACAAAAGCCTGTGACTTCTATTGAGATATCAACCAAAACGATTACTACAAAATGTTGTATGTAGATAATGAACAGCATGATGGCTACCTACGTGACGGATGTGTATTTAAAAACGACATCAATATCTTCGATAAGATGGCGGCCACTATTAAATATAAAAATGGGGTACAGGTGAGTTATTCTCTAACCACCTATTCTCCTTACGAAGGATACCGGATTGCTTTTAACGGAACAAAAGGCAGGATTGATGCCTGGATTGAGGAATCAAAGCCTGTAAGCGACAAAAACTACGATGAAATTATACTGTTTAAGAATTTCTCCAAACGGCAGTATTTCCAGATCCCACAGGGGAAAGGCCATGGTGGCGGTGACATTTTATTGTAGAACTATCTTTTCATTCCCGGTACACCCGACCCGCTAAAACAATGTGCTGCCGGACGTGACGGGGCTCTCTCCTGCCTAGTAGGTATTGCAGCCCGTAACAGTATTGCTTCGGGTAAACCGGTAAATATTGCCGATTTAACAACTATTGATTTGCAGGAGGTGAAACCTTATGTAAAGCTATCTTAAACAGGATGTATCCGGAAAAAACAAATCCCGGCAATCCATCTTGTTAAGATAAAAAGGTCCGGATGCCGGGATGTAAAAAAACGCATAGAACTTAACAGATTTGTTATTGCACGGCAAATTAAAACCTGTATATTTGTGCACCCTTACATAGTTTTGAATATATAGTTTTATTATCATTTTAAATAATAAATTAGCGATTATGATTTATTCACATGAAGTACAACAAATGTGTGTTGTAAAAAAAGGAGCTAACCATGAAAGCGCTCCTATCCCTGAAGAAGGCAAATGGGTTAGATCTAAACAGATCACTGATATTTCAGGTTTAACTCACGGTGTGGGCTGGTGTGCTCCACAGCAGGGAACATGTAAACTGACTCTTAACGTAAAAGAAGGTATTATTCAGGAAGCATTGGTGGAAACCGTAGGTTGCTCGGGTATGACCCACTCGGCTGCGATGGCTTCTGAAATCCTTCCGGGTAAAACATTACTGGAAGCATTGAACACTGACCTTGTTTGTGATGCAATCAACACAGCCATGCGTGAACTGTTCCTTCAGATCGTTTACGGACGTACCCAGTCTGCTTTCTCTGAAGGAGGCCTTCCTATCGGTGCCGGTCTGGAAGACTTAGGTAAAGGTTTACGCAGCCAGGTTGGTACCATGTTCGGTACTGTGGCTAAAGGTGTGCGTTATCTGGAAATGGCCGAAGGGTATTGTACCCGTATGGCATTAGACGCAGATGATCAGGTAATTGGTTATGAATTCATCCACCTGGGTAAATTCATGGATATGGTTAAGAAAGGTATTGACGCTAACGAAGCACTGGAAAAAGCCAAAGGCTCATACGGTCGTTTCAATGAGGCTGCCAAATATATCGACCCTCGTCATGAATAAAAAAACACTCACACGTATCGTAACCGGACTGATCATCATCACTGTTGTGGGAACTGTTATCAGTTATTTCATCATTAAGCCTGAAAAACCCTGGATGGCTTTCTACATTGCGTGTTGCGGCGGTGTGCTTGTTTTCAATTTTCTACTATCACTATTCCTGATTAATAAGAATTTTAAAAAGTAAAAATACAATGGCTTTATTTGAAAGTTATGACCGTCGTATCGACACTATTAACGCGGTTTTAAAAGAATATGGTATCAACGGTATCGAAGATGCTAAAGCTATCTGCGATTCTAAAGGTATCGACCCTTACACTATGTGTAAAGAAACTCAACCTATCTGTTTTGAAAATGCTGCATGGGCTTACGTAGTAGGTGCTGCTATCGCTATCAAAAAAGGTTGTACGATTGCTGCTGATGCTGCCGAAGCGATCGGTATCGGTTTGCAGGCTTTCTGTATCAAAGGTTCTGTTGCCGACGACCGTAAGGTAGGTATCGGCCACGGTAACCTGGGTGCCCGCCTGCTTCGCGAAGAAACTAAATGTTTCGCCTTCCTGGCTGGCCACGAGTCGTTCGCTGCTGCCGAAGGTGCTATTAAAATTGCTGAAAAAGCAAACAAAGTGCGTAAAGAGCCTTTACGTGTAATCCTGAACGGTTTAGGTAAAGATGCTGCCATGATTATTTCACGTATCAATGGTTTTACTTATGTACAGACCCAGTTTGACTATGCTACAGGTGAACTGAATATCGTTAAGGAATATCCTTATTCCAACGGTCTGCGTGCCAAAGTAAGATGCTACGGTTGCGACGATGTACGCGAAGGTGTGGCTGTTATGCGCACGGAAGGTGTAGACGTATCTATCACCGGTAACTCAACTAACCCCACCCGTTTCCAGCATCCGGTTGCAGGTACCTATAAAAAAGAGTGCCTGGAAAATGGCCGTAACTATTTCTCTGTTGCCTCAGGTGGTGGTACAGGCCGTACCCTTCACCCGGATAACATGGCTGCCGGTCCTGCGTCTTATGGTATGACCGATACAATGGGACGTATGCACGGGGATGCTCAGTTCGCCGGTTCTTCATCTGTTCCTGCTCACGTAGAAATGATGGGATTCCTCGGAATGGGTAACAACCCGATGGTAGGAGCTACTGTGGCTATTGCAGTTGCTATTGAAGAAGCGATGAAATAAGATATTATTTTGTTAGTATATGGGAAAATCCTGTAACTAGTGGTTACAGGATTTTTTAGTATTTATAAAATATATGGACGGGGAGGCGGAATAAATTCTTCCAATGGATATAAGTTGTAGCCGGATTGGATTCTGAGTTCATCTATATAACTATTATTATCAGAGTTGGAATAGAAATTCTTACTATTAAAAATATTTTTTATGTTCTAATCACTTCAACAATCCACGGAAATTACCAGTTATATCCATATGCAACCATACAAAAACCTTTCCGGCCGTTCAGGAGTAAGAGCCTATGTGATTGGGGCTGATTACATACTGGTATTATTCATCCGGGGGAACCGGGTATATAATTATACCTATACCAAAGCCGGGGTACAGCATGTAGAGAATATGAAGAGGCTGGCTGAACTGGGGAAAGGGTTGAATACCTATATTAATAAGTATGCCAGAGAATTATTTGATTAATTTATGAAACTCTGTTAGGGGAAAGTAAGTGATTTACCGTGAGTATACATCTAGTTGTAGTTGAAAGATTTTCCTGGCATATAAAGAATTTGAAAACAAACAGTATTTATAATCCTATTCTTATTCCTATTTAATCGTATATTTGCTACCCACTTAACCCTCATTTATATGAAGAAAATCGTATATGCTATTGGTATTATATTCATAGCCGGACTTATCTGGTTATTCCTTTCCGGTAATTATTATGTACGGCAGGCATTGACACATTGGTATCCTGCCATAGATCAATATACTATTTTCGATAACAGGGTAGTAAAAGCATCTTCACCTCACCCCTGGACGTTTGCACCCGACTATAATATGTATGCCATTCCGGAGGAATTTATGCCTGCTTTTGATGAGCTGGGTACGGTGGCTTACCTGATTGTGAAAGACAGTGCGATCTTGTTTGAGCAGTATTGGGAAGGCTATTCGGAGCAGTCGCATTCTAATTCGTTCTCAATGGCGAAAAGTATTGTTTCGCTGGCAGTAGGATGTGCTATGGATGAAGGGCTGATTAAGGGGACGTATCAACCTGTAGCCGATTTTCTTCCGGAGTTCCGGGGATATGGTGGTAAGGAGCTGACTTTGCATCATCTGTTAACCATGAGTGCCGAACTTGATTTTGACGAAGGATATAGCAGCCTCTTCTCTCCTACTACTAAATTATATTATGGGAATGATATTGTAAAGCAGGCGTTGGAAACAAAAGAGATGGAACAGCCAGGCGTATACTTTGATTACCAGAGTATCATAACGCAGCTATTGGCCATGATCGTAGAGCAGGCAACCGGTGAAAAGATCAGTGAGTATGTTTCGCGGAAATTGTGAACATCGATGCAGGCAGAAGAGGATGCACTCTGGAGCCTCGACCATACCAACGGAATGGAAAAGGCTTATTGCTGTTTCAATTCCAACGCGCGGGATTTTGCCCGTTTCGGCCAGCTAGTATTGAATAAGGGAGAGTGGAACGGACAGCAACTGATCTCCCGCACTTACCTTGAAAAAGCGATTGAACCGGATACCACTCTTTTAAATAAGCAATACGGTGATACAAATTACCAGTATGGCTACCAGTTCTGAAAATTAACATATAAGGGGCTGGATGTTTATTATATGCGAGGTATTTTAGGGCAATATATACTGGCAATTCCTGCTAAAAATGCAGTGATTGTACGGCTGGGACATAAGCGGAGCGATCAGTACACCAACCAGCATTATCCTTCCGACATAGATACATGGCTGGAAGCAGGGTTGACGATTTTACACGAGGCGTGCTGATTTACAGTTCACTACTCTCCATAATAGGCAGATAGGTCAACTTTAACCCATAACCAATAAAGCAATAACACAATTGCTAATACTACTCCACCGATAAGCCACAGGCGTTTATTCATGTTTGTGTTCATTTCTTTTATGTTTTAGCAGATGTGATAATAAATGTTGTGTTCCCCGTGAAAACGGGGACCGCACCGGAACTGACCGGAATCATCTTTTTTATATCAAAAACGGACAGCTCTTATGCGGTCCCCGCCTCCGCGGGGAACTGACAATTTGTAATTGAACGGGGGTTTAGCCAGTTCCCTTCAATGATTACCCGTATCATGTATACTCGACAAATAGATCAGGTAGAGGCCTACCAGTATAACAAGCATACCAATAATGGTAAATACCCATTCTTTCTTACTCTTTTTCTCCTTATTGATAAATACACCACCCAGTACGGATATAATCACAGCTGCCTGGCTAACCGAGTAAGCTACTGCCAGTCCGATCTTTGCCTGGGATAGCAATAAAGCAATATTACCAACTGCCCAGATCACCCCTACCACTCCGTTTTTAAGGGAGGGTTTATTGAATGGTTGTGATTTAAAGAAGATCAGTGAGATCAGGAAAATACCGGCTATCTGCCCGAATGACTGCGGCAGGATACTGGTCCATCCATCGATCTTCATGTATTTGAGTATACCCACATAGAGGGTAAAGCCGATAACAGATACCAGGTTGATCAATAAACCTTTTCCCCATTGTAGCTTCTTTCCGTCTTTACTATCTTTATAGGAGGTAAATATAATACCGATGATTATCAGTAACAAGGCACTGAAACCAAATATTTTGGAAGAAGAGGTAGCCCATTCACCCAATAAAACACCCACCAGCGAAGTTCCTATAATCTGTCCTCCGTTGGAGATAGGCATCGATTTGGCTACTCCCAGGTATTGTATCCCCATGAATTGTCCTACGGAACCTATCGCCCAGAACATACCCGACAATAACCCGATCAGGAAAATATGAGGTGTTAAATCCGGACGTTTAACCAGAAAGACTACAATAGCAAATACCAAACTACCCAACCCGATACCCATCGATTGTTCTACCGGTTTGCCCCCGAGGAATGTAGCCACTACAGGGATTAAACCAAACGAGAGGATGGGTATACAGGCTATTAATAAATCTGATATATTCATAATAGCTTACGCATTAGGTCCGAGGATAGATAAGGCACCATCCACCACATAGGTACTACCTGTTACATACGAGCTGGCCTCTGAAGCCAGGAACAGGGCTACATTGGCCACCTCTTCCGGCTTACCTCCGCGATGGAATGGAATGATGGCTTCGGCAGCAGCCAGTTTTTTTGGGATCTTCAATCACCTTTTCATTAATCGGGGTCAGGATCATACCCGGAGCAATGTTATTCACAGTCATCTCACGGGAGGCCAGTTCGAGTGCCAGCGTATAGGCAAAATTACGCATACCAGATTTGGAAGCATTGTAATTGGCATCCCCCGGTACATTTACATACTCATGGATAGAAGTTACATTAATGATCCGGCTTCCTTTGTAAGTTTTGTATTTCTTTTTGTATTGCAGGTATTCACGGCTGCAAAAGAAAGGGCCGTATAAGTTGGTTTTCATCACACTATCCCATATTTCCGTACTCATATCCTCTACCGGGATACCACTACCATTGATACCGGCATCATTTACCAGAATATCCAGATCGCCAAATTCGGCATCTACTTCGGCAAACAACTTTTTCACATCCGCCTCATCCCCTACATTCAGTTGATAAGCCTTTGTTTTTATGCCATACTGTTTAATTTCTTCCACTACAGCATCCGCACGTTCTTTACCGGAATGATAAGTTACAATGACATTTGCACCTTCCCTGGCAAACAAAATAGCAATCGCTTTACCGATACCTGAACTGGCACCGGTTACTAAAGCTGTCTTTCCTTTTAATATGTCCATAGTTAATACAGTTTTTTGCCGGTACAGTTTTTCCCTTTCCCAGCGGTTTCAATTAACTCTTTTCTGAATTAATATTTGAACAACTGGAAAAAGGATTTGTTTAATCCGGCCTGTTGAAAACCAATTAAAAAAGAACAGGAGAAATTCCAATTAAAAAAAGAACAAACCCGGAAACTGTTTCAAATAAACTTTCAATAAATATAGTATGTTATACCAGTGAAGATAAAAATTATGAAAAAAATAGTAGCCATAGTCGTACCCGTAGTAATTTGTTTCCTGACCGGTTTTATAGCAAGCAGACTACAAACAGATGCCGTGAATGAATGGTATCCGGTGCTAAATAAACCGGTACTTACTCCTCCGGATAGTATTTTTCCTATTGCATGGAGTATATAGTATTTTTCCTATTGCATGGAGTATATTATATCTATGCATGGGTATTTCAATAGGTTTGATTATAAATTCCGGTTCTCCACAGACGGGATACTTTATCCGTTTGTTTACCATACAGTTAATTCTTAATTTCCTGTGGAGTATCTTGTTTTTCTATTTCCGTAATCCATTAGCTGGAGCTATCGACATTCTTTTACTGGAGATACTGATTATTTGGTATGCAGTAAAAAGCTGGCCCCAATTTAAAGTCAGCTCCTTACTGTTTGTCCCTTATATTTTGTGGATTAGTTTTGCCACTTACCTCAACCTGTATATCTTATTTAATAATTAACCATGCATGACTTCATCAGGGAGAATAAAAGAAGTATCCTTTTTATAGAGAATCACCACTTTCAAAGAGGTTGGAAAGCCGGGAAACACTTCCTGTAATTTATTATTTTTAATTAATATGGCCCTTCTCTTTCAAAGAAATATTCTATTGATTATATTTACCCCTACAAAATAGATAAGACCAATAAAAAATTAAATTCAGTTCACATGGAAACATCATCTACTCCCATCCCCTTTTATCTTTTTGGGAAAACATTCGCCCTGAGAAGTATCTTCTTTACAGGTATCCTTTGCTGTATGCTACACTTCACAGCCTGTAATAACCAGCCGGCCGGCACTTTATTTGATGGTACGGATAACCACCAATGGGATGTCCTATCCGGAGAAATGGTTACACACGAAAACCTGCTCTCCCTTACCGGCGAAAACACCCATCTCCTGCTAAAAGGGGGTAAATATAAAGACTTCGACCTACATATGGAACTGCGTACAGTAGATGGAGGCAAAGGCTTTATCGGTATCCATACCGACGCAACAGGCAAAGGATACCGCATAGCCATCAACAACGACAGGGAAGACCCGGTTTGGTGGCGCATGACAGGCAGCCTGCTTTCCGTACGTAACCTAACCAAAAGTTTTGTAAAAGACAACGAATGGTTTACGATGGATATCCGGGTAGCGGGCAAAGCCGTTACCGTAAAAATAAACGGCGAGCCGGTAGTAGAATATATAGAACCGGCTACCCCTTTACGTACCGGAGCAAACAGCAGCCGGCTACTTTCTGAGGGAAGTTTCTCGCTTCACAGCAACGGTAGCGGAAAAATAGAGTTCAAAGAGATAGCTGTTACGCCCCTCAATAGCCGTGAGATAAACATTACCCAACAACAGGCTATGGCTATAGATGAACAGGCAGATGAGATAATCCGCCTGCATCAGGAAGACTTTCCGGTACTCGACTACCATGTCCACCTTAAAGG
The DNA here is from genome assembly GCA_021204405.1 of Tannerellaceae bacterium. GTDB lineage: Bacteria > Bacteroidota > Bacteroidia > Bacteroidales > Tannerellaceae > JAJPZJ01. The sequence continues at coordinate 12,902 of JAJPZJ010000169.1, forward strand.
CGGACTTACCAAAGAGGTTGCCGCCAGCCAGTCACGCCGCACAGGTATAAACTATGCGATCGCCCCTAACTGCGGGATTGGTTTCCCGGTTACCAACGATACCGATATTTACAACTTCCTGGACACCATGCGTGCCCAACCCTTTATCCTTGCCATGCAGGCCGAAGGACGCGAGTGACTTACCACCTTCTCGCAGGCCGCCCGTGATGAGTTCGATTACGTTTTTACCGATGCCCTTACCTTCGACGACCATAAAGGCCGCCGCACCCGCCTGTGGATAGCTGAAGAGGTTTTTATAGACGACGAACAGCAATATATGGATATGATCGTAGACCGTATCTGCACCGTATTGCAGGAGCCGGTAGATATCTATGTAAATCCTTTCTACCTGCCCGATGCGCTTAGCGACCGCTACGACGCATTCTGGACGGAACAACGTATCGACAAAGTGATAGCCGTACTGGCTAAAAGCGGAAAAGCACTGGAGATTAACGAGCTGTATCAGATCCCTAACAAAACTACCCTCCTCAAAGCCAAAGAGGCAGGTATCAAATTCACCTTCGGTTCCAATAATGTAACCCCCGACGTAAGCGACCTGGGTTATTCCCTGCGGATGAAAAAAGAATGCGGACTTACCGCTGCCGATATGTACAAGCCGCGTATCAAGATATAAGTATAGCGTTTTCTGTATACCGTAAAAATAAAAAAGACCTGTTCCCCGCGCAGGCGGGGATCGCATGAAAACCGGCTGTTTCAACATATATGAAGACCGTTAGTTCCTTTGCGATCCCCGCCTGCGCGGGGAACTGACTTGGTTGGTTTTTACCTTTTATAGGATGGATAATTATTGCCTTATTAACGTTTTAAATCTTCCGGCCAGGAGTGATCAGAAGCTCCCCATCAACGAAAAGATTCCTCCGGGAATTCCTCCTTCAACATCGAATAATACAACCTGCTTACATATTTGCCATCCATATAAAAGTAATCACGCAGCGTCCCTTCATACGTAAAGTTACATTTCCGGATTACTCCCTGCGAAGCAATATTATTTTCTTTATGGCAAACCTGTACTTTATGGAAATTCACCTGGTTGAAACAGTAATCGAGGATAGCTAGCACCGCCTCTGTCATATACCCTTTCCGGTGGAATTTACTTCCGAGGCAGTATTCAATTTCGCAGAAATGATTTTTATTATCTACCAGAAAAATGGCGATCTGCCCTACACAAATACCCGTATTCTTTTCAATAATAGCCACCGGTAATAATCCGGTCTTTCGTACGATCCGATATATTTATCCAGCAATCCTTTTACCTCCTCTTTGGTGGTATAAACCGGTTCCGAATACATAAACTGGATGGCCGGGTCGCTAATCCAATAGGTTAGCATATCCTCATCGTCTGTATAGGTAAAAGCCCTGAGCACCAATCTTGCTGTAGATACTGTTTGAGTTCCGCAGTGGGTAAGCATGTTTATTTTATTTATGATTTTATGTAAAGATAAAACTTTTACCTGGGAATAAATTAGCCGATTTATCTATTTTCAGCAGTCCATACATTTATATTAATATTTATCATCCAATCTCCTTCTTTAAAAACGAATGTTTATAAAGAAGCTAACTATTTTTATAATTCAATATTTACACAGGTTGAATATCTCCTAACGTTTTTAAAGCTATTATTACTGGGTTCTTACTTTTCGTTGAAAGGGATTTACAATCAGTCATGGACGGAAGATTTATCCTACAAATAGAAAAATGATTATCAGCGATATAAAATAAGACCTTCGGCAATTATTACAAAAAGACCAGATGAGAAGAGTTTTTCAGGAGACTTTAAAGAAAGATCTCGACACATTCCTGCTAGCGGAACAGTTACGTTACCCGGAGGCTGAAGTATTGACGATAGACCTGCACTGCCACGACCGGCATAGTGATGTACCCGACGAACTGACCGGGCGTATCCTGGGAGTGCCGGAAACCTGGCTGCCCGGCGAACGGCTGCTGGAAGAGCTGCAACGCAATGGCTGCAACACCTTTACTGTAACCAACCATAACAATGCCCGCAGTTGCTATGAATTACAGGACAAAGGGCATGATATCCTTACGGCTGCCGAGTTTAGTTGTATGGTGCCCGATTATGAAATCGGTATCCATGTGCTGGCTTATGGTTTTACGCCGGAACAGGAGGCACGGTTAAATAAGCTCCGGAAGAATATCTATTTCTTCCAGGAATATACCCGGCGGGAAAATATTCCTACGATCTGGGCCACCTCCTCTACCATTATTCGATAAAACATATGCCGGGAGAAGATTTTTTCCGGAAGATGCTTTTGCTTTTCGAACGTTTCGAAGCCATTAATGGGCAACGGGATACCTGGCAGAATATGCTTGTAAAGGAATGGATCGGACAGGTGGATGAAGAACAGGTCGATACCTGCGCCAAAGAGTTTGGTATTGAGCCCACCCGCTATTACAGCGATCCTTACCGGAAGGTACTTACCGGGGGGGGGTCTGACAGCCATATGGGGATATTTGCCGGGATGACAGGTTCGCACCTTTTCGTGCCCGGACTGCAGGAGCGGCTACAGACCGAAAAACGTTCCGATCTGGCTCTTGAAGCCTTGCGGCAGGGTAATATCGCTCCTTTTGGTTCACACCAGAACAGCGAGAAGCTAACGATTGCTTTCCTCAACTATGCCTGCCAGATAGCGATCAACTACAAAGACCCCGGACTGATACGGTTGTTATTACATAAAGGGGAATTGAGTGATAAGCTGGTTTCACTGGTTGCCTCCAACATCTTTTGCGAGGTACAGAAGCACAAGGTAACCATGTCGTTTATCAAGCTATTTTACGAATGTATGATGGGCAAATCGCCTTCCGGCTATAAACGCTACCTGATGCCTTCGGCTTACAAACCTATCTTCGACGAAGCTTCCGGTATTGCCAGCATACACCATACACCCGGCAACCGGCTGGTAGAGGGTTATTACCAGTCGGTGCTGCGGATCAACGAACGGCTTAACCAGGTGTTGTCAGGCAGGATTGAGGAGAAGATACGCAAATCGCTTCCTGCAAAAGCGTTGGATACCGCGTCGTTAGACAAATTTATTTCAGAGCTCGAACTGCCTACAGGGATACGTTCGTACCTGGAAGGAGAGAATAGCAACGGTACCATTCCTGTGTCGCAATGGCTCGACGAGTTATCGTACCCTTTCTTCTCGTCGCTTTTCATATTAGCCGCTCACTTTACAAGTGCGAAAGCATTGTATAACACCCGTCCGTTCCTGAAAAAGTTCGCTTCACGGCTCGGAAAATACAATCATCCCGAACGGGTATTATGGCTTACGGATACCTATGAGGATAAAAACGGGGTTTCTCTCTTCTTACAGGAGCTCCACCGCGAGATTGTAGCCAACGACCTACCCATTGATATCCTGGTGTGCAGCCATACCATTGAACCTGATGAACACCTGCGGGTGCTCAAACCGGTAGGCGAATTTACGCTGCCGGCTTATCATGACCAGGGGTTCCACATTCCCAATATGGTAGCCTTGCATAACCTTTTCCTCGAAGGTGAGTACGACCGCATTATCTGTTCAACCGAAGGTATTATGGGTATGGCTGCCCTTTACCTCAAACATGCCTATACGGTAGAGGCCTCTTTTTATATGCATACCGACTGGCTGATGTTTGCCCGGAAGGTATTAGGCATCAAAGGGCATAACCTGAACCGTGTACGCCGCTTCCTGCGTTTCTTTTACCAGTCGTTCGACCGGGTATTGGTACTTAACTCCGACCAGAAAAAATGGCTTACCGGGTCGCAGATGAATTTGCGCCCGGAGCAGGTACGCCAGACGGCACACTGGGTAAACGCCCGGTTCAGTCCGCGTCCGGCCACCAAAGCCGGCACGTTCGGTACCGATCCCAACAAACCGGTATTATTGTATGTCGGGCGGATCAGCCACGAAAAGGGTGTGATGAAACTTCCCCAGGTATACCGGCAGATCGAAACGGCCTGTGGTGCCGCAGAGATGGTGATTGTAGGCAAAGGGCCAGCCCGGGATGAACTCCGGAGAGAGCTGCCGGAAGCCATTTATATCGATTGGATTCCACAGGACAAATTACCCGGTATATATGCCTCTGCCGACCTGTTGTTGCTGCCTTCGCGTTTCGATACCTTCTGTAATGTAGTGTTAGAAGCTTTAAGTTGTGGTTTACCGGTAATTGCCTACAATTGTAAAGGGCCGAAAGATATTGTGCTCGACGGTGTATGCGGTTACCTGGTGGAAAGTAAACAGGAGATGGCCGAACGCGCCATCCGCTACCTTACCCGGGAGAACAGCCAGCCGTTCCGGGCAGCGGCCAGCCGCCGGGCAAGCACTTATGATGCAGGTACTATCCTGGCAGACCTGCTGCAAGCTATCGGAATGGAACATGACTGAAAAAAAAGAGCAACTAACCCTGGTGGCAAACAGCCGTATTTTATCATATCTACCCGCAAAGCTTTTACGATACCAATGCAGATGGGATTGGCGACCTGGAAGGTATCCGCCGGAAACTGGATTATCTCCGGCAACTGGGTATAGATGCGATCTGGTTGTCGCCTATATATGCTTCGCCACTGGTTGACGAAGGGTATGATATATCCGACTATACAGCCATCCATCCGCGGTATGGTACGATGGAAGATTTCAACCGCTTACTGGAAGAGGCGCATAGCCGCAACATACGGGTAATGATCGACCTGGTATTGAACCATACCTCTGTACTGCATCCCTGGTTTACGGAGGCCAGGTCGTCTACTACCCATGCCCGGCGTGACTGGTATATCTGGCATCCGGGACGGAAGGGCCGTAAGCCGAACAACTGGCTTACGAATTTCGGGCGGAGCGCCTGGAAAAGGGATGAGGCTACAGGCGAATATTATTACCATTCTTTCTTTCCGGAACAGCCCGACCTGAACTGGCGGAACCCGGAGGTGAAAAAAGCCATGTTCAATATGGTAAAATACTGGCTGGCAAAAGGGGTGGATGGTTTCAGGCTCGACGTGGCCAACATGTTATTCAAAGAAGAGGGGCTTACGAATAATCCGGCCTGGGCATTGGTGTCCGACCGGAATGTATACAACCGGAACCAGCCGGAGGTGTATGAACTGTTGCGTGCGTTCCGCAGGTTATTAGACCGCTATCCCGGCCGGGTAAGTATAGGCGAGATTTATGTACCGCCTCCGGGCAACTCCCGGCTGGCTGCTTCCTTTATGGGCAACGGGCAGGATATGTTGCACATGGCGTTTGATTTTACCCTGATATTTACCCGTTGGAGTGCCTGTGCTTTCTACCAGGCCCTCAGCAAGTACTACCGGGTACTTCCCGGGGGCGGATGGCCTTGCTTTGTATTTTCCAACCACGACCTTGGGCGGGCAGTCAATCATTACCTTTTTCCGATAGATAAGGAGAAAAAGGCGAAACTCCTGGCTACCCTGTTACTCACGCTGCGGGGTACTCCTTTTATTTATTATGGCGACGAGATCGGGATGTGTAACAGGCATATTCCGCGCAGCCGCATACGCGACCGGTACGGCCGTTTGTTGTATCCTTTCTATACCGGGCGTGATAAAGCCCGTACCCCAATGCAGTGGGACAATACTTCCCATGCCGGTTTTAGCCCTGCTTCTCCCTGGCTACCGGTACACCGCAATTACCGGCAATGCAATGTGGCCAGCCAGCAGGTACAGGAAGGTTCTGTATTTACACATTACCGGAAGTTATTACAGTTACGCAGGGAGCTGCCGGTATTGCAACAGGGAACGATCCGCTTCCTGTATAAAAGGCAGGCAGGGTATTTGCTGTATGAGCGGACGACAGATGAAAAGTGTTGCTGGATTGCCCTTAATTTCAGCCCGTTTGTCCGGAAGGTAACGGGACTGCCGGAAAATGAAGCTATGGTTGTTTATCATTCTTCGGATAACCGGCGGATGTGTGGCAGAGCTACTTTTCCTCTGCGGCTATTTCCTTATGAGGCGGTTGTTATAGGAAAAGAGAGGACTGACCGGAAGTGAAACCTTTCAGGGTTATTGGGTGGATATATTTACCCAGAGTATCGCTTCGCTCAACTCTGGGCTATGGAGTGATTCGCTATGGGAAGTGTTATCAATCAAACTTTTCTTTTACTTTCTCCCATACATTTTCAGTACCCTCTTTGGTTTTATCCCAGACATTTTCGCTGCCATCCTTTGTTTTATCCCAGGCACGTTCCGAACCGTCTTTGGTTTTGTCCCATACATCTCCAGACTTATCCTTGGTTTTATCCCAGGCATGATCTGTTTTGTCTTTAGTCTCTTCCCAGTTTTCTTTGGAATCCCGTTTGATATCTTTACCTGTACGTTTGATATCCTGTTTTACTTCCTGTGCAGAAACATTTCCGGTAAGTAACAGGCCCAGTGCCAGTGAGGCTGATAATATTATCTTTTTCATATCTTTCTTTTTATAGTTAAAATATTCAATGTTAATAAGTTCTTATAACAAAAGAGGATATGTTTTTGTTTGTGTGGGATAATGTGAAAAACAGGATGTATCAGAAAAACCCTGTTTCGTATCCGGGATGCCTTGTTTTCGTATCATTTTTCCCACAGACGTATAAACCATAAATACTTTTGTACCAAACAGTAGAAAAACTAAAAACCAAAGAAAATGAATAAAAGAGAAGTTATCAGCAGTGTAGCAGCCAGATCGGGTGTATCACCGGCAGCTTGTGAAAAAGTAATAAATGCCTTTGAAGATGTATTTAATGAAGAATTAGAAAATTCTACATGGAAAGGGAGTTTGTTTGATAAGGTATATAAGTTGATTACTTTCCTGGGAGAGAAACGGAATAAGAAATAAGCCTCCTAACCTTCCTTTCCTGTTCCCCGCGCAGGCGGGGACCGCATCAGAACAGCCGGAAATCTTCTATATTTTAGAACTGAAACAGGTAGTTTTAGTGCGATCCCCGCCTACGCGGCAGGGCTGTTAAATTCTTTTCTCTTCAGTCCTGCAAGGACGGCATATCCTAGCCCGGTACGCAGTGCCGGGTGGTTGATATGGATCTTTTTTGAGTGCTGTAAGTACGGCATAAAATATACATGGGATCAAATTTCTATTATGTCGTACTTACAGCACTCCCACACTTATATTCCTAACTACCCAGGGCTGGTGCCCTGGGCTGGGATAGGACGTCCTTGCAGGACTACATATAGGAGAACTTAACAGTCCTACGCCTGCGCGGGTAACAAGGTCTTTTTATTCTTCCAGCAGTGCTTTATTTCAGCTTTTATGCGGATATACAACATACAAAGATTGAGGATGGAAAAAATCACTGCAGTACAATACAAATGGAAAACAAGGGGTATAAGGGCAATCTCGGCTACCACGATCAGGTAGTTAGGATGTTTCAGGTATTTATAAGGGCCTTTTTTACCAACGGGGTATTGGGTATACGGTAGATCCTGGTGTTCCAGTATCTGCCCAGCGAACGGATGATCCAGATTTTTACCGCCAGCAATAGCAGGAACAGTTCGAATAACAGCATACTGCCCCGGGGTTCACCCCGCAGGAAATATTCTACGATCATCGCAAGGAAAAAACAAATATGCAGGATAACGATGAAGCGGTAATGGCTTTTGCCATATTCGACAGTACCTTGTTCTAATAGCCAGTGTTCATTTCGCTGTGAGATAACCAATTCGCCCAATCGTATGACAACAAGGAAAGAGATGTAAAACCAGAAGTTCATATGTTTATTCAATTTTTAATAAAGCCATTTCACACGAAAAACCAGGACCCATAGAGGCCATCAGGCTATATCCTGCCGCCGGCCGTTGTTCCAGAAAACGTTTTAACACATATAAAACGGTAGTACTTGACATATTGCCATAATCAGCCATTACTTCACGGGTTGCCTGCAGGAAATCGCCTTTTACCTCTAATGCCTGTTCATAGGCATCCAGTACTTTTCTCCCTCCCGGATGGAATATAAAGTAGTTAATATCCTGTAGGGTCAGGCCGCTCTTTTGCAGGAAAGAGGTAATATTTCTTTTACATGGTTCTCTATAATAGCGGGAATACCCGGCGAAAAGAGCACCTTAAAACCTCCGTCCATAAATTCCCATCCCATTATATCGAGTGTATCATAATACAGCCTGCTTTCGTTGGCAACAAATGCAACCGGCTGCCTGCATGGAACAGCAGCTTCATCGCCTGCTATCAGGCAGGCGGCTATCCCGTCGGAAAAAAGGGTAGTTTCAATAAAGTTGCTTTTACTATAATCGTTACGCATAAAGGTAAGCGAGCATAATTCTACCGCAACCAGTAATACAACGGCACGGGGATTGGCAATAGCCAGGGTAGAGGCTTTCGCGTAGCCGGAAACTCCGCCGCCGCACCCAAGTCCGAAAATACTCATCCGGTTTGCTGTGGGGTTCAACCGCATTTTATTAATAATCAAGGCATCCAGTCCCGGAGTAGCCAGCCCGGTACTGGATACAAATACCACATCTGTTATAGCCTCTTTGGATAACCCGGCCGATGCGAGGCAGGCTTCAACAGCTTGTACCGAACAGGTAAGGGATATATCGATATAATCGAGGTTCCTGTCCCGGAAAGAATGGGGCTGGTAATAATAGTCTAACGGTCTGCATAAGTTCCGCATCCGGATACCGGTATTATCAAATGCCGGTAACATCCTTTCTACTTCAGGAAATGAAGTAGCGAACATCCGGTTGGCATATGCTTTTATTTCCTGCTGCGGAACTTTAAAAGGAAGATCTATGGTAGCGATCGATGCTAATACAGGCATAGTTTCATTTTTTACGAATAATCAACAGAGATACAACTTTCTACCCGGCGATTTTACGGGAACAGGTATCTCACTTTGCTTTAATAAACAACCTGCGGAAATGAATAGTTTCAAAAATACTATAGAAAAATTTATCCGCCGGCTGGCTGGTAAAAGAAGTGTTTGTAATGATTCTGTTATCTCATCTTATTCCTGTATATTTGTATACAAAAACAACCTGTCATGAATATTGAAGAGTTACGTACCCATTGTCTGTCGGTTAAAGGAGCTACCGAAAGTTTTCCGTTTGGCAGCTTTGGGGCAAACAGTATCCTGGTATTCAAGGTGATGGACAAAATGTTTGCTTATATTGACCTTACACCTAAAGACCTGGTATTCCGGGTATGGATGAAATGTGATCCGGAGCGTGCGGTACACTTACGCGAAAAATATAATGGCGTTATTCCTTATGGCCGTACTACAGTGGCAAAGGCCTGGAATGGAGTTGAACTGGAAAGTGATGTACCCGACAGGTTGATACAAGAGCTGGTCAGCCATTCGGCAGATGAAGTAATCAAATCGCTGCCCAAAAAGAAGCAGGAGGCCTATAGACAATTATAATTAAAACTGACCCGTAACCCTTGCTTGATATACACGGGTATGTAACCCGAATGACACATCATTGTAATGACATATTATTTCCTTTGGAGCGGATTAAAGGATATCTCTATAAAAAGATATTTATAGAGATATCCTTACGGTTCGTATCAGACTTACCCAAAAATATAGTATGGCAATAACTTCTACAATCAGTAACCGCGACCTCAGTTGGCTGGCTTTCAATGAAAGAGTATTACAGGAGGCGCAGGATAAAAGTGTTCCCCTGGTGCAACGGCTTCGTTTCCTGGGGATCTTTTCCAATAACCTTGATGAGTTTATAAAAGTACGTATAGCCAATATGGTACGTTTTGCCAGGTTGAAGGAACAGCAACCTGCACGCTTCTCAGGTGGTTACCTGGCAAAAGACCTGTTACCGGTGGCCAACGAAAAGGTTACGGAAGCCCGGCAGAAGTTCTCGGCAGCTTATCATTCCATCCGGCAAGAGATGGAGCAGCATAATATCTTTCTCCTGAATGAGAAGCAACTCAATGAAGAGCAGAAGGTATTTTGCCGCGAATACTTCTCCAACGTAGTAAGCCCGCACCTGGTTCCCCTGATGTTGAGGAAATCTACACAGATACCTTTCCTCAACGACAATAAGATTTATCTGGCTATACGCATGAGCATGGAGAAAAAAGCCGTGCCCGGTATGCGATTCTGCAGATACCTGTTACCAGCGGCTCGCCCCGTTTCATTGTATTACCATCGGCAAAAGACCGTAAAGAGATCATCTTTATTGATGATATTATCCGGCTTTGCCTGGATGAGACCTTCTTTATGTTTAACTATGAAGAGATCACGGCACATACATTTAAAATTATGCGGGATGCCTTGCTCGCCATTGACGAGGATATATCCAAAAGTGTAATTAAAAAAAATGGAAGAAGGTATCCAGAACCGCGAGCATGGTGAACCGGTATGCCTGAGTTACGACAGGGATATACCCGAAGACCTGCTGGAAACACTGGCCGGTAAACTCAAACTGAAAGACAGTGAGCTCCTTACTCCGGGCGGCCGTTACCATTTGTTACGCGACCTGATGAAGTTCCCGGCCATCCGTCCGGAACTGGAGAATTTTAATCCTGCCCCAATCGCACATCCGGCGGTACAACCGAACTCCAGTATCTTCCAGGTAATCAAAAAGCAGGATATCTTACTTAATTATCCTTACCATACATTTAACCACCTGATTGATTTCCTGCGTGAAGCAGCGATCGACCCGCATGTGGAACGGATCTGTATCACGCTTTACCGTACTGCCGACCATTCCAAGGTAATCAATGCCCTGGTTAATGCCGTTAAGAATGGCAAAGAGGTAATTGTATTGCTTGAACTGCTGGCACGCTTTGACGAGGAACAGAATATTGAGAATTCAGAACGCCTGCAACGGGAAGGGATCAAGATCGTACATGGCATACCCGACATTAAGGTACATAGCAAACTGGTACTGGTTGAACACCGGGGTAAGGCGGCACAGCGTGAGTTTGTATATGTTGGTACCGGTAATTTCAACGAATCGACTGCCCGTATTTACGGTGATTTCGGTTTGTTTACAAGCAATCCCCAGATCGTTGCCGATACCCGTGCCGTATTTGATTTCCTGCAAAATACACATAAACACTTTAAGTGTAAACAGTTGCTGGTTGCTCCTTATTATATGCGTGATCAGTTTACCGACCTGATCCGCAAAGAGACTGCTATCGCAGCTAAAGGAAAAGAGGCATTTATCTATGCCAAGTTTAATAGCCTGACCGACGAGCGGATCGTCCGCCTGCTTTATGAGGCCAGCCAGGCCGGTGTACAGATACGGCTGATTATACGGGGGTCGTGTACCCTGCAACCTGGGATACCGGGATTGAGTGAGGACATCAAAGTGATTAGTATTGTAGATAAATACCTGGAACATGCACGGTTAATCATCTTCCACCAGGGAGGGAAAAATAAAATGTTTATCGGAAGTGCCGACTGGATGACACGTAACCTCGACCGCCGTGTGGAGGTAGCCACTCCTATCCTGAATAAAAATATTAAAAAGACTTTACTGGATTTTTTCGAAATTCAATGGTCGGATAATGTAAAGGCACGTATTCAGGATAAAGAGGGTAAAAACCTGTATGTAAAAGCAGGTACAGCCAAACCTGTGCGTTCACAGGAAGCATTGTATGAATATTATAAAAAATTGTATGAATATTATAAAAATATGACAAAAGAGAGAGAATGAAAATGAACATAGAAACGCTTGCTGCGATAGATATTGGTACCAATGCTATCCGCATGCTGATCAGTAATGTGGATAAAACACAGAGATACCCTGACTTTAAAAAAGTTACTTTTATCCGCGTACCAATCCGTTTGGGTGAAGATGTTTTTGCCAACGGAAAAGTAAGCCGCGAGAAAAGGGAACTTCTGATAGCAGCTATGGAGGGTTTTGCCCGTCTGTTGCAAGCCTATCAGGTAAAAATTTTAAGGCATGTGCTACCAGTGCAATGCGTGATGCTGCAAACGGTCCTAAGATCGTGGAAGAGATTGCACAAACGTGTGGTTTGAAAATAGAAATCATCTCCGGATGTGAGGAGGCAGATATGATTTATCAGGCCGGCGGACTGGAAACGGTGATGGATAAAAACCGTAATTACCTGTATATTGATGTGGGTGGCGGCAGTACGGAAATTATCCTTTACGGGGATAAGCATAAAGTGAATTCCAACTCTTTCCAGTTGGGAACGGTGCGCCTGCTGGCTAACCAGGTAGATAAAAAGGAATGGGAACGTTTCAAAGAGTGGATAGCAGCCATTTATGAAGAGCATGCTCCTTTGGGTATCATTGCTTCCGGAGGGAATATCAATAAGATACATAAGTTGCTAGGGAAACGGGAAGGTGAACAACTGAATTATCCCGAAATAAAGATATTATACGATACTCTTAAAAATATGACTTTTGAAGAGCGGATCCTTAATTACAAACTGAATCCTTACCGGGCCGACGTAATTATTCCTGCCCTCAAAATATACCTGACAGCAGCCAGGCTTTGTAAAACCAATGAAATACATGTACCAAAGCTGGGGTTGGCTGACGGGATTGTGCATCATTTATATATGCAATCGAAAAGTGGTAATCCGGTTTAATAACATTGTTCTCCGCATAAGCGGGGATCGCATCAGAACAGACAGGAAGTCTCTATTTTTATAACCGAAACAGTTCGTTTTAGTGCGATCCCTGCCTGCGCGGGAAACAGTTTTATCTTTAATTATTGAAATGGTATAAAAAACAATTGTGCCTTCGAAAGCATTCTTAGGAGAGTCTTTGATCTCCATGGTAGCTTTCAACTCTGCTTTGGCTATTCCGCGAAGATTCGTAAGTGCCAATAATTTTACCCTTACCCGGATCTCGCTTCCTACGGTAACAGGCTGGTTGAACTTTAGCTTTTCAATACCATAATTAATCAGCGATTTTACATTCCTTACATCTGCAATCTGCGCCCACATATAAGGTAATACCGATAAAGTAAGGTAACCGTGGGCAATCGTAGAACCAAAGGGACTCTCTTTTTCAGCCCGTTCTGTGTCTACATGAATCCATTGATGGTCGAGTGTGGCATCTGCAAAGCTATTGATCTGTTCCTGTGTGATCTTCAGGTACTCCGATACGCCTAACTCCTGCCCTACATACTGAGCGAACTCATCATAGTTATTGATTACTACCATATGAATATATCTTTAGTTTAGATTTCTCTGTAAAATTATCGTTCAGGCAAGCAAATATAAGCCTTTTTACCGAAACAGGGCCGCCGTGAGCCAGCTATTATTTTCTTTTCCGCCTATTGGACAATCACTTCGGAAATATATGTCCAGGAAGGGTGTCCCACCCCGAAATGCCACGACGGACAGGTTTTTACTCCTTCGAATTCTACTTTAATGTAGCGGGCTTTTACCGGTTCCGGCACTTCACATCTGGCACCTTTATAAAGTAACAAAGAAGAACGCTCTTCTTCCATTTCAACACTGCCGAAAGTTTTATATTTTTTATTATCACCGGATACCGAATAGGTTACTTTGGGTGGTAAAAGAGCCCATGTACCCAGTTGGTAAAGGAAATCTGCCTCAATGAAGGTAATATTGCAGGCTTCTCCCAGGTCGATTATAAAAGCTCCGTCGGTACCCTGCCAGCCAATCCAATGGTTAGCAATAATAGAGCAGCCCAGTATTTCGTCGGTCAATGCTTCTGCCGCGTAAGGCATAAATTGTGCGGCGGGTTCGATCAGCCAGCTGATTTGTGCACCTTTTGCCAGGTTTTTATTTTTCCGGACAGATAACGGGCTGCATACATATCGCAATACTGTTCGGGCGTATTACCCTTTTCATTAATATTCCATATGACATTTTCCTCAACTGCAAACTTCCGGAAGGCAGCTAATTTAGCAGCCAGTGCCTGAACATCGTCAATAGGCTGGATAGAGGCGATCTGCAATTCCGCATATTGCAGGGGCAGGCGGGAGATCTGTACCCGGTTCAGCAATTCAGGCTGGTTGGCTACAGCAGCTTCCGCCTGGTCGAAATACTCATTATACCTTTTCCGGCAATGTTCATTCAACATGCCATCTTTATGGGAAATGGGCGAATCGTAAATCCAAAGTCTTTGTCCACTACCCAGCAAAGCACCTTCCACCAGTTTTTCATACGCATACATATAAGGTGCAGCCGGGCCGTAGTAAAGATCCATAAATGAACGCATCAACGAATCGGCATTCTGGTAAGGGTTCCACATCAGTTTAGCAACCATATAAGAACGCATTTCAGAAAAGTCGCCCCCAAAAGAACCTCCGATCTGGGAGAAATGCATCGTAACATTATGTTCTTTAAACAACTGCATATTCCGTTACAGGATAGGGAAGTTGGGAAAAGGGGCTAAATAATCGTCGAAATTGATACCATAATCCCATACAATATATTATTACTGATAGTTGCCCAGCCTTTCATGGCTTTCATAAATTCCCGTCCGGAAGCATTATCGGTCAGGGGCACCTCCCGGTCGCAATCAATATTACAAAGCATGATATTTACATTAGGCAGTGGCTTTACATGTTTGGGAGGATGCATGGTATACATATAAGCCAGGGTAGAGAATTGTTTATCCGGAAAACGTTCGGCCAGTTTATTTACAAAATGGATCAGGCTACCGGAAGGGCTTCCTTCATATTGGTCCAAGGCTTTACAACCGGTGCAGGTGCAATAGGTATCATGTCCGTCGTTCTGGCTGACTGAGATCATACTTTTATCCGGGTTGGCTTTAAAGATCGAATCTATTTTCAGGGTTACGATTTCTAATACTTCCGGATTGGTTAAACACCACTGGCTGGCTTTGCCGGGCCGGCGTTCGCCATTGATCAGTGAATAGTATTCCGGATGGTCTTTCCCATATACATCCGATGGCAGGATGCGCTCAAAGGTATGTACCCACAAGCGTCCGGTAAATTCATCTTTAGGTTCTTCCAGGCGGAACCAGTCTTTGTAAACCGGGTCTTACCAGGCAGCATACGATTGTGTCTGGCGGTACCGGAAAGCTGGGTTCTCCGTCCGGTTGATTACCGGAATAGAAACGTCTTTGCGTTCTTCAAAGGTGCAGGTATTCAAATTGAAATAAGCAACTTCCAGGTAATCTTCCAATAGTGTCACTACTCCATAAATTACCCCTTTATCTCCACCGCTGCTTATATAGAGAATGCCCTTGTCGGTTTCGAGCCGGAAGCCATCTTCGGTAAGTCCGTCGGTATTTCCCTGCTCAATTACAATATCACCTTTTTGTGGCGTCTGTACGGGAAGAATAGGAAGTGTAGCTCCACTAATACGGTTTATAAAATCCTGTAACAAGGTTGCAGCCCGGGCGTTCGGAGCCGGTAACGTGTCTGCAATAATACGGGAAACAGGTTTTCCATTTTCTACCAGTGTGAGTTGCGCGTGGCTGCCGGTCGCAAAAAGCAATAGCATAGCGATACAGCAATGTCTGTACAAGTTTGTTTTCATAGTAAATCAGAATAAAAATAGTATTTTAGAATCTATAATATATAAATCCTTACAATTTAATAAAAAAATTCAGAAACGCCTTATCTCTACCGGATAAAGTCATTGGCTTTCTGACATTATCGGACCGGGGAAATTATTCAGATTTATCCGGTTTTATTGAAATAAACATCCTAAAATAGTAGATTTGTTGATGGAATTACCACTTTAACGATCTAAAATTAAATAATTTACAATAACTGATAACGTTGAGTATACAATATCTAAATAGTAATAGTATGAAAATGAAACACCTATGGGCAGGGATATTTTCCCTGTTACTTTTGGCGGCATGCAACAACAAAGAACACGATTACCCATTCCGGAATCCGGATCTTCCTTTGGAAGAGCGCATTGAAGATCTGCTGGGACGGCTGACCCTGGAAGAAAAAATCGGTCAGATGATGAACCAGACGCCGGCTATCGAACGGTTAGGCATTCCTCCTTACGACTGGTGGAACGAGGCACTCCACGGTGTGGCACGTGCCGGTAAAGCAACCGTATTCCCGCAGTCGATCGGCATGGCAGCCACCTTCGACGACGGCGAGGTATGGAAAACATTCAATATGATCAGCGACGAAGCCCGCGCCAAATATCACCGGTACCAGCAGGAAGAGGAATATGACCGTTATAAAGGATTAACTTTCTGGACACCTAATATTAATATTTTCCGCGATCCGCGCTGGGGACGTGGCATGGAAACATATGGAGAAGATCCTTACCTTACCGAGCTGATGGGGCTGGCAGTAGTAAGAGGTTTGCAGGGAGATGACCCCAATTACTTTAAAACCCATGCCTGTGCAAAACATTATGCTGTACATAGTGGTCCGGAATGGAACCGCCATGAGTTTGATGTAACCGTAACTCCGCGCGACCTGTGGGAGACCTACCTGCCGGCATTCGAAGCAGTGGTAAAAAAAGGGAATGTACAGGAGGTGATGTGTGCTTATAACCGCTATGAGGGTGTACCCTGCTGTAGCAGCCATACCTTATTAATCGACATTTTGCGTAATTCATGGGGATATGAATCGATTATCCTGACCGACTGTGGTGCCGTAGATGATTTCTGGCAACGCGACCCGCGTACTCCCCGCCACGAAACCCATCCCGATGCAGCCAGTGCTTCGGTGGATGCCGTACTGAACGGGACTGACCTGGAGTGTGGTAGTAGCTTCCGTGCTTTATTAAAGGCAGCAGAGGAAGGAAAGATAGATGAGGATCAGTTGGATACTTCCCTGCGCCGCGTATTAAGAGGACGTTTTGAACTAGGTATGTTTGATCCGGACGACCGTGTGCCTTTCTCCAAAATTCCTTACAGTGTAGTAGAAAGTCCCGAGCATATTGACCAGGCATTGAATATGGCACGCAAAAGTATGGTATTGCTGAAAAATAAAGATAATACGCTACCATTAAATAAGGATATCAGTAAAATTGCCGTAGTAGGGCCGAATGCGGCCGACTCGACTATGTTATGGGCTAATTATAATGGCTATCCTACTAAAACAGTTACTATACTGGAGGGTATCCGCAACAAAGTACCTGGGGCAGAAGTTGTGTATGAACTGGGCTGTAACCATGTATACGATTTTGTAATTAACGATTTGGGTAGTTATATTACTTCATCCAGCGGTGTAGGTTTTGACTCTGAATTCTTCAACAACTGCGATTTTGAAGGAGCACCCGTACACCAGGGAAATGCCCGTGAATTACATTATACTACCGGTGGACATACCCAATTTGCACCGAATGTAAACCTAACCAATTTCTCCGCTCGTTTTACAGGTGAGTTTGAATCGCCGGTAAACGGGGATGTGGAATTTGAACTTTCCGGTAACGACGGATTCCGGTTATTCATTGATGGTAAAAAGGTGGCCGAAATGTGGAAAAGTGAGTATACCAACGAAAGAAAATATACCCTGCATGCAGAAAAAGGCCGTACCTATGGAATAAAGATCGAATACATGCAACGGTTAGGTACAGCCGACCTGAATTTTGTGATCGGGCAACGTATGCCTGTAAATTATAAAGAGACAGCCGATAAGGTAAAAGATGCCGATGTGATTGTATTTGTGGGAGGGATCTCCCCCCGTCTGGAAGGTGAAGAATTGCCTGTTGCTGCCGAAGGATTCCGTAAAGGCGACCGCACCAGCATTGAAATACCCAGCGTACAGCGTGAAATGGTAAAAGCCCTGAAAGCAACAGGCAAACCGGTAGTATATGTACTTTGTACAGGTAGTGCGATCGGATTAAACTGGGAAGAGGCAAATGTTGATGCTATCCTGAACGCATGGTATGGCGGACAGGAAGCGGGTAGTGCCGTAGCCGATATTTTGTTTGGCGATTACAACCCGGCAGGACGCTTACCGGTTACCTTCTATAAATCAGTAGACCAGTTACCTGATTTCGAAGACTACGCCATGAAAGGACGTACCTACCGGTATATGACAGCAACTCCTTTGTATCCGTTCGGATATGGTTTGAGCTATACAACTTTTGCTTATAACCAGGCGGCTTTATCTGCTAATGAGATTGGAGTAAACCAACCGGTTACCCTTTCCTTTGAAATTGCTAACACCGGACAAATGGATGGCGATGAGGTGGCCCAGGTGTATATATGCAACCTGAATGATAAAGAGAGTCCGTTAAGAAGCCTGAAAGCCTTTAAACGTGTGCATGTAAAAGCCGGAACCGCAGAGGAGGTATCTATCGAACTTGCCCCGGAAGCATTCCAGTCGTTCAACGACCAGACACAAACTATGGAAGTACGTCCGGGCAAATATGAAATTTTATACGGAGGAAGTTCTGATACCCAATCGTTGAAAAAACTTGATTTACAGATCGGGGCCAACTAAATAAAACAGCTTCCATAACTAATCTATATAGTAAATTCTTACAGGAAAGGAGCTATTCCTTTTCTGTAAGAATGTTTCCGGCAGAATAACCGTATTTTATCCCCATAAAAACCACTGACATTTTTTAATCTACTAGTATGAAAACATTAGAAAAACAGCTATTCATTATTTTCCTGTTCCTTATCCCTCCTACCCTTTACGGGCAACTATCCTTACAATTTTTCCCTGAGCATGGCGCCTCAGAAGTAAATCCGAATGTACAATTAAGAATTACATTCCCGGAGCAACCTATTGTTAATACCAAAGGTTACATCCGGATATTCGATGCAGCCACCGACAGGCAGGTTGACTGCCTGGATATGAGTATACCTGCCGGCCCTACCGAACCGGACAGGGAACGAAAACAGAAAGCAGCCTATACCCAGGTGCCTTATCCATATACCAGTACCCATCATACCAATGCAAATACCTTACCCGGTACACCTTCCGGTACAGCCATACAGGATACTTCCAACTACCAGCTAACAATTATCGGACGTTTTACAGACGGTTTCCATTTTTACCCGGTACTTGTACGGGCAAATACAGCTACCATCTATCCACATCATAATTTGCTGGAATACGGAAAAGGGTATTATGTAACCATTGACCCGGAGGTTTTTACCTTACCGAAAAATGCGTTCAGGGGTATTACCGGCAAAAACACATGGCGTTTCCATACAAAAATGACCGGACCTGACCCGAAACAAAGGAAACTGGTGGTCAGTGCGGACGGTACACACGACTTTAATACCGTACAAGGTTGTATGGACTACATTCCCGACTTCAGTGATGAAGCCTGGAAAGTGTTGATAAAAAACGGTAATTATGAGGAATTGGTCTACTTCAGGAACAAACAAAACATCACCATACAAGGCGAAAGCCGGGAAGGAGTTGTAATCCATTATGCCAACAATGAAACTTTTAACCCACATCCCCTGAATATAAAAACCAATGAACAACCGGGCACTTTTCCCTCACGCCGGGCCGCTTTCACTGCCGACAACTGCTATGACCTGAAACTGGAAAATATGACCATCATGACTACGCTGAAAGGACAGGCCGAAGGTTTACTGATTATGGGGGGCACGTAATTATCTTAATAATATACATATTATTGGTTCAGGAGATACCCTACAGGTCAACGGTTCTGTTTATCTTGTCAATTGTACTATCGAAGGGGATGGGGATACCGTACTGGGCCGGGGGCCGGCCTTCTTCCAGGATTGTACCCTTGTAAGCTATGATCCTTTTATGTGGATAAGAAATACAGAAGCCAATCATGGAAATATATTTGTTAACTGTACCTTCCTGGGACAGGGAGAAAACGCAGTAATAGCCCGCTCTCCTATCAACAACGGCAGAAGCTATCCCTATGCAGAAGCGGTCTTAATTGACTGCAAAATTGAGAATATACATCCGGCCGGCTGGGGAACGATCTAGGGAGAAACAGAAAACCTACACTTCTGGGAATATAATAGCCGTACACTTGACAACCAACCGGTTGATATTTCCCAGCGTCACCCTGCCTCCAGGCAATTGTCCGAACAGGAAGATAGGGAACTAATCAGGAAATATATGGATCCTTCTTTTATATTAGGGTGGGAGCCGAAGTAAAAGCGTGTAGCGCTATTTACTAAGATGGGATTGGCATAAAAAAGAAAAGGTTGTCATCCCGACAACCAATCTTCATTGTTAACCTTAAATCTAATACCATGAAAACACATTGTAAATATAAGCAGTTTTATGTTATGCAGCATACTTTTCGAGATAAAAAAATGCATATGATTAACTCTTTTTAACTGAATAATGCTATAAAACATATTTTCCAGTCCTCAAATATTCAAGAATTCTTGTATTCCGGACTGCATCAATAATTTCCTGATTTCTTTCATTGAATGGCAGGAAAGTTAAAGGGTACAGGTTGAGTTACCTGCCCTGTTGCTGCCCATTCCGCTCCACGTAAGAATAAGGTTTGGAAACTGGGACATTCCATGGCCGGATTTTCTTCTATAGACGGGCCGGCATGTCCCAGCATGGTATGAAAAACACGCCCATTGCCATACTGAACGGTAAAGATTAGCAGTTCTTCTCTTCCGGAGCCTCCGGTTTCAGGATTCGACCAGGCGGTATAGAGCAAAGCTGAAATATTTCCAGGTCCACGCATCCGGTCATATAATTCGTCGGTGGCATGTAACCACTTTTCCGGTAAGCCCTGCGTAATAGGATGATTGGTAGTACGGCAGGTTAACTC
This sequence comes from Tannerellaceae bacterium, assembly GCA_021204405.1. Classification (GTDB taxonomy): domain Bacteria; phylum Bacteroidota; class Bacteroidia; order Bacteroidales; family Tannerellaceae; genus JAJPZJ01. The sequence continues at coordinate 33,577 of JAJPZJ010000169.1, forward strand.
ATAGATATGCTGATGTCCGTGAGATCCTCCCGGCCCGGGTAGTGTATCCGGTACTAATTGTCCATGTTCCCAATACCAGTAGAGACCCGACAATTCATTCCGGCCTTCCCACCCACCTAAGCCACACAGTTCATTATAATCTACCCAATCAGGAAAAGCATTATTGGCGGCATGATATACAATTACACCCCCTCCGTCATTTACAAAGCGAAGAAACCTTTCTTTAGTTACTTCCGGCCAGGAATCACCATTACAATCAAGTACGATTAATTGATACGGATCGAAATCAACAATAAAAGTATCCATATCCTCTCCTGCTACAGGAGAAATTGCCATATCAACCTCAAATAATCCGGACGATTCCATGATCTCTTTTAAAGCCTGGCTACTTACAGGCCAGTTGTGATTATTCTGTCCGGTCATAATAAGAACGCTGATGGGTGCGACAGCAAATGACCCTCCCACCATAAACAAGCAGCTAAACAGATATATGATCTTACAATTTAAAATATGTTTCATAACATTTCAGGGTATTTAATGTTTTATTTATACTGGCAAATGTATTAATTCTATATATAAAACATATTTTTGCACATGAAATCTAAGAATACATATGAAGGTATTTTTAAAGTAGGAATAATATACCTATGCTGCTTTTTATTTTCCCCTCTCCTTAATGCACAAGACTGGCGCGATGGCCTGGCAGACCTTATCTATTCACCTCGCTATTTTGGTCCGAATGCCTTTCCGGTTCCTGAAGTAAGAAACGGAAAAGTGGGTAACCGGTATGAAATAGAGTTTCGTGGTGAATATCACTATTATACAGGTGATAAGACTACTGATCTTTTTACCCGTGCCTATATACCCTTTGTAAAAGGGCGTGTAGCGCTGGAAGTAAGTTTTCTATGGAAAGAGCATTATAAATTAACGCCCGAAACCCGGGATGAAAGACATGCAGTCGACCTAAAAAGCCCTGTCAATTATAATGGGGATGTAATTGTAAGCACCATTTTTCAGGTATTACAAAGCGACCAATGGGTAGATATCCTGGTTAGTGCCAATATTAAAACAGCCAGTGGGGGTAGATTAGTAGATGCCCGTTTTACGGATGCTGCCTCGTATTGGTTTGATGCAAATTTTGGCAGAGACCTGGTAAACAGCATACATGGAGATTATAATTATTATATTCGCATGCAGGCTGTCATGGGATTCTATTGTTGGATGACCAACGATACGGTACACAGGCAAAATGATGCTCTTTCGTATGGGATAGGATTCTCCGGAGGATATGGTAATTTTGCTTTAACTACAAACCTGGCCGGATTTAAGGGATACGAAAATAATGGCGACCGGCCCCTTATTTTACGTAATAACCTGACTTATGAGATCAAAAAGAACATTATTTCTTTCCGTTATCATCACGGTATGAAAGATTCATTATACGATACCTACGTACTGGCTTACATTCGTTGTTTCTGACATGTTTATGCTTTCTTGTGGTGAGTCAAGATCCAACGGGCTGCTTCCGTACCCATGTTATTCAAATGGGAGAAGCTTTCCAATGCTGCCGTCCGTACATCCATAGGTTCATTTTCTGCATGATTCATTAGTAAATGGCGGTTATAGGCAGTGGTGTATTCCGGATGTCCCTGGAAAGTAAGAATATGGTTTCCAATGGTAAAGCCTTCTACAGGACAAAAAGAACTGGTGGCGAAACAAACTGCACCCTCAGGAAGCGTCAGTACCTGATCGTGGTGGTTATAGTGTAACTCCATAATACCTTTGGGAAAATATTTATGGGCTTCTTCTGTCAAAGTGGTTGATTGACGTATACCTATACCCCATCCCTGTTGTGCAGGCATTACCTTACCTCCTAATGCCTGCGCTATCGCCTGATGACCAAAACAGATACCAATTAAAGGAACCTGCTTTTCATTTGCCTACCTAATAAATGCCAATAGTTTTTTTATCCAGCCAATATCTTCATATACACCAGCATTACTTCCGGTTACAAGATAAATCTCATCCGTATAAAGTTCATCCGGAAAGTGTTCATCAAAAACATTGTACACCTGATAGGTAGTACCAGCATCTACTTTGGTAAACAAACCCGTAAACATAGAAACATACGAAGGGATATAATCAGGGAGTAAACCGGGAAATGTATCACACAAGAGTATATTAACTTTCATATTGATTATTTTCAATAATTACACTTACAAAAGTATATATAAAAAGAATAACCAGCAAGCTAAAAGAAATAAAAAGAGGGATGTTATTCGCTTAGCGTAACTTCCCTCTTCTTATATTTATAATAATTATATTTACTCTTCTTCTTTCATATTGTGGAAAACATTCTGTACATCTTCGTCTTCCTCCAGTTTATCCAGTAATTTATTTATCTGTTCGCGCTGCTCGTCTGTAACCTCTTTTACATCGTTAGGAATACGGACAAATTCAACCTTATTGATTTCGAACCCATTTTCTTCCAGATATTTCTGCAAAGCAGCATTCTGGGAGAACTCACCTGAAAGGATGATCTCATCTTCATCTATTTCAAGTTTATCTACTCCATAGTCGATCAATTCAAGTTCCAGGTCTTCCAGTGAGACATCTTCTTTCTTTACGATATGGAAAATGAATTTATGCTCAAACAGGAATTCCAGGCTACCTGAAGTACCCAGCGAACCACCATGCTTATTAAAATAACTACGTACATTAGCTACCGTGCGGGTAGTATTGTCGGTAGCTGTCTCTACAAAGATAGCGATACCAAAAGGGCCGTATCCTTCGTAGTTCATCTCCTTATAATCGGTAAAGTCTTTAGAGGTAGCCTTTTTAATGGCGCGTTCCACGTTGTCTTTTGGCATATTCTCTTTCTTGGCCTGTTGCATCAATACACGCAGACGCGGGTTGGTATCAGGTTCAGGGCCGCCTTCTTTAACAGCAATCGTGATCTGTTTACCAAGTTTTGTAAAAACGCGGGCCATATTTCCCCAGCGTTTTAGCTTTGTAGCTTTACGATATTCAAACGCTCTTCCCATAGGATCGTTCTATTTATTTTATTGAGTTTATTATCTTAACTGAGCACCAAGCTTTTGTTCCAGGTTTGTCCGGATCTTCATCATGATGGCATCAATTTGTTTATCATTTAATGTTTTATTTTCATCCTGCAGGAAGAAACTTACAGCGTACGACTTCTTACCAGCAGGCAGGTTTTTACCTTCGTATACATCAAACAGAGTTACCTCTTTCAGCAGTTTACGGTCGCTTTCTTCTGCTATTTTACGGATATCGGCAAACTGTACGTTTTTGTCAAGCAATAATGCCAGGTCACGTTTTACAGCCGGGAACTTAGATATTTCAGCAAATGAGATCTTATGTTTCTTAATCTCTTTCATCAATTGCGTCCATGAAAGTTCCGCAAAATAGACTTCAGCATCCATATCAGCCTGTTTACAAAGTTTACGGCTTACTACACCAAGTGTTCCCAACTGGCGTCCTGATACGGTAGTAATACTTAGTCCTGCCAAATAGATATCATTGGAAAGATTACCCCATACCAGTTTTTTACGGCTTACACCCAGACGGTCGAGAATATTTTCCACATACGCTTTTAATTCATATACCGATGATTTCTCGTCGGCATGTGCCCAGTTGTTTTCAACCCGGTTGCCGGTTACCCAAAGACCTAAGCGGAAATCTTCCGTGTATTCGGCTAATGTATTATCTTCCCGTTTCCGTTCGGCATTGTAATCATAGCAGTTACCGAATTCGAAGAAACGCAGGTTGCTGTTTTTACGTTTGATATTGTATTCGAGGCTTTCCAGTCCACCAAACAAAAGCGTCTGGCGCATACCATTCAGGTCGGCACTCAACGGATTCATTAACATCACTGTATGGCTGGCCGGATACGTTTCCAATGCATCGTACCAAGCCGAGCGAGTAAGTGAATTGTTCATAATCTCGTTGAAGCCTGAACCACAAAGTTGTTCTGCAATCAGGTTCTGCAAATCATAGCTACGGTCGGTAGGTGTTTTGTAGCTTAAAGTAGAGTTCAGGTTCTCTCCTATCTCTATATTATTATAACCATAAATACGCAGGATATCTTCAATAACATCTACATCCCGCTGAACATCAATACGGTATACCGGGACATGCAAGGTTAAACCTTCAGCAGTTTCTGCAACGATCTTTATTTCCAGGCTTTCCAAAATGCTTTTGATCGTCTCAACCGGAATTTCTTTACCGATCAGGCTGTTTACTTTCTGGTAAGCCAGTTCTACCGTATAAGGTTGTACCGGCTCAGGATACACATCCTGGATGGAACCGGTTATTTTACCGCCGGCAATTTCCTGAATTAACAGGGCAGCACATTTCAGTACATAGAGAGTATTATTGGCATCCAACCCACGTTCAAAGCGGAACGAAGCATCGGTATTTAGACCAAAACGACGGGCCGTTTTACGGATCCAGGTCGGATTGAAGCAGGCAGATTCCAGGAATACATCGGTTGTTTGTTCTGTTACTCCCGAATCCAGTCCTCCGAACACACCACCGATACACATCGCCTCCTGCGTATTGCAAATCATCAGGTCGCGGTCGGTCAGGGTACGTTCCACACCATCCAGTGTAATAAACTTGGTACCGGTAGGCTCCGTCTTAACAATAACCTTATTTCCTGTTACTTTAGCTCGGTCGAAAGCATGTAAAGGTTGTCCCATTTCATGCAGCACATAGTTTGTTATATCTACTACATTATTGATAGGGCGCAGGCCGATAATATTTAAACGGTCTTTCAACCAATCAGGACTTTCTTTTATCGTAACTCCTTTGATGGTAACGCCGGTATAGCGGAGACAAGCCTCTGTATTCTCCACCACTACCTCGACAGCGGGTGTTTCATTATCAATTTTAAAAGCCTCCACAGAAGGACGTTTCAAGGTAGCCGGCTTTCCGTTTTGTTTCAGGTAAGCAGCCAGGTCCCGGGCTACACCGAAATGGGAAGTTCCGTCTACACGGTTCGGAGTAATATCTACTTCGAGCACATAATCGCTCTTGATATTATAATATTCCTTCGCAGGGGTTCCTACTACCGCATCGGCAGGCAATACGATAATACCGGCATGGTCGGTACCAATACCGATCTCATCTTCGGCACAGATCATTCCGTTAGATTCAGTACCTCGTATTTTGGATCTTTTAATGGTAAAAGATTCATCTCCATTATATAGCTTGGTTACGTTTACTGCCACTACCACCTTTTGACCGGCAGCAACATTGGGAGCACCGCATACAATTTGCAGGGGCTCATCGTAACCTACATTTACGGTAGTAATATGCAGGTGGTCGGAATTGGGATGATCTTCACAGGTGAGCACTTCCCCGATTACCAGACCTTCCAGTCCTCCTTTGATGGTTTGTACTTCTTCTACACCGCCGGTTTCCAGGCCGATTGATGTAAGCGCTGCTGCTACTTCATCGGGAGTCAGATCGAAATCGAGGTAATCTTTCAGCCAGTTATATGATATATTCATCGCTATATAATTTTTTCAGTATTATCGTATGTGTTTATTCAGTAGACCAGTACTATGAATTTGACGGGCAAAATACTAATAATAATTTAAACGATTATAAAAAAGCCTAATAATTTAAACGATTATAAAAAAGCCCCAAAATCACTATCTTTGCGCCGCAGGAATTAGAACTACATTTTGAAATTTTGCAACTGATGAGAATTGATATCCTTACCGTACTGCCAGAAATGATCGATGGACTGATCAATTGTTCCATTCTGAAAAGAGCACAGGAGAAAGGGCTGGCTCAGATTTACCTCCATAATCTACGGGATTACACCTCAAATAAATGGCGCCGGGTAGACGATTATCCTTTTGGTGGTGAAGCCGGGATGGTTATGCAGATCGAACCGATCGATAAGGCGATTAGTGCACTAAAGAGCGAACGGGAATATGATGAAGTAATTTATACTTCGCCGGATGGGAAAACGTTTAACCAACCCATGGCTAACACGCTTTCCCTTACAAAGAACCTGATTATTTTATGCGGACATTACAAAGGCATTGACTACCGCATCCGGGAGCACCTGATCACAAAAGAAATCTCTATCGGTGATTATGTATTAACCGGTGGGGAGTTGGCTGCTGCGGTTATGGCCGATGCGATCGTACGATTGATACCCGGGGTGATCGGCGACGAACAAAGTGCCTTATCTGATTCTTTCCAGGATAATTTACTAGCACCTCCCGTATACACCCGGCCGGCCGATTATAAGGGTTGGAAAGTGCCGGAGGTATTGCTTTCAGGACATCAGCATAAAATTGACGAATGGAGGCTGCAACAGGCACAGGAACGTACTGCCCGCCTCCGTCCGGATCTGTTGGAGAAATAATTATTTATTGACTTGGTAGTTATATTCAAAGTTATATTTGTAAACATTCTGCCCTGCGACTGTACTATTTTCTTTAATCGTTACACTTGTGATATAATCGCCCATATAACTATATTCAAAAGTATACTCACTTAGGGTAGTAGTAGTGGGTAAAACATTCAGCCATTGGGCTTTTTCAGGTAGGTTTTTATTCATTTTACCAAACCAGTAATTTATTGGCAGGAAGAAATCCAGTTCATAAGGATAAAAACTATTAAGTACACGGAACGGGAAATTTTCAGGCTGTAGCGTATTTCCATAGGTATATACAACCTCCTGGTCAACACCATAGGTATATTTGGTTGTATTCTCATCGGAAACCTCATAATTATCCAATGCGTCAAAAGTACGTTCTTCATACCCTCCTTCTTTCATAGGAGTGAATGTTTTAAGAGTAGCTGCATTCAGATAATATCTCCTATAACCATATGTGTATTCATTTTTCACATATATATCCCCTGAATACTCATTCCTGGCACGTTCTTCTTTTTTAGCGATCTGGTTGTAATTATCCAAAGAATATTTTAAATCCACATATTCGCCATTTACATTGAGCATAAAGATTAACCCATCTTCATAACTGTAACGATATTCATTTCCATTAATATTCAAAATAGCTATTTCACCATCCGTATTATAGCTAATGGTAGCTGTAGTTTGTAAATTATCATTTTTATAGCTGGTTATTTTAGTAAGCTTATTAGGAATAGTTGTTTCTGGTTTCTCACTTTTACTACATGCCTGCAAAGTAAAAACGGTTATTATCAATAGTACAAAATAGTGTTTCATAATCTATAATGGTAATTTTTTAAATCTAACGGCAAATGTAAAGGTTTATTTCAGGACTTGTATAGGTTATAATAAAAAATTTATGGTTTATTTTCCTTAACAATCTATCTCAGGACGGTTTAATTCTCTTACATTTATATAGTCCTGGAAGGACAGCTTATCCTAACCTAGAGCATCAGCCCTGGGCTATAGGTAATAAATAAAGAGAGTCCTGCAAGGACGACATAATAAAATAACAATTAATCAATGGCCTCTAAATTATGCCGTCCTTACAGGACTTCTGGGTGAGAGGGTAAACCTGTAACCCAGCACTGCGTACTGGGCTGGGAGATATCGTCCTTGCAGGACTACAAGGAAAAGATCTTAACAGCCTTACCAAATCTATCCGAAGAGAAAAGAAAAGACAAACAGTTCCACACAATTTAATAAAAAAGAAAAGGAGGATTTACCTACATCTTCCGGCCACTTTTCTCCTTTTCATTATACAATAAGATATAAAGAGTTGTATATTTGTACACAGATAGAGTGATAATAGCCGAATAACCCTTATCATAGATAATAAAAAACCACATAGCACCACCCTTTATATATTACTTACGATGCTGCTCGGAGTAAATATACATTTTACAAATGCACAATTGCCTGTCGACTCGATGCTGGCCTCCCTGGATATGGAACTGGACAACCGCAATTTCCACTACCAGAAAAAAGAAGACCAGCTCAATACACTAAAAATACAACTTAAACAGATAGATAATCTGCACCAACAGTTTGACTTGTATAACCAGCTCTATAACGAATATATATATTACCAGTACGATTCGGCCTATAGTTATGCTAAAAAGGGGTTGGAAATTGCCCATAAATTACAGGATGAAAGATTAATAGCAATTTCACAACTCAATTTTATGAGCTGTTATACTTCATCGGGTTTTTACACCGAGGCTTATAAACTATCACTTTCTATTCCGGTAGAGAAATTACCGGAGGCAGATAAGGTAAAATATTATTCCCAATGTCACGGCCTGTACGAGAATTTATACCATTATACCCGGGGCACCGATTTTGAAAATATTTATAAGCAAAAAGCATGCAATTATGCCGACTCCTGCCTGATCTACCTGAAATCGGGTACCTTCGAATACGAATTCAATGCCGCCTTCATCTTTGCCACCGTTACGGAGGATAAAAGAAAGTGCTTGAACGGTTTGAAACCATATTACATACCATTCCCATGTCTCAACATAATTACGCCATTATTTGTAGCATATTAGGACGCGATTATAATGAAATAGACCATGAGAAAGCGATATATTATAGCGCTTTCTCATGTATAAATGATATACATGCGGCAGTGCGGGAAACAACTTCAAAAAAAATTATCGGTAGTTACCTCTATGACCAGGGAGATATCATATTTGCCAGCAAATGTATACGGATCGCCCTGGAAGATGCCAATTTCTATAACTCCCGCCAACGGCAGATCGAAGTCAATTCCATACTCCCTATCATTGAGAAAGAGCGTATCGATCTGGTGGAAAAGCAGAAGCGCACCCTAACGACGCTACTGTGGGCTGTGTGTAGCCTTGTCCTCACCCTACTGGTCTCTTTCTTTGTGATCATCAAACAAAACCGCAATCTGCACCGGGCCCGTAAATCTATCCAGCAGCAACTGACAGAAATTTCGGATATTAATAAAAAACTGGAGGAGTCGCATAAAGAACTGGAAAAATCCAATATCCATCTGGAAAAGAAGCAAAAAGAGCTCGAAGAGTCCAACCAGATCAAGGATATGTACATTATCCAATCCCTTTATGGAAAGTCCGAATATATTGATATGTTCGAGAACCTGCTAAAGAAAGTAGACTGCAAGCTCGCTACCCGCCAGTATGACGACCTGCGCAACCTGTACAAAGAAATCAATGTCAAAGCCGAACGCGAGAATGTGCACTCCTCTTTCGACAAAACATTCTTAATCCTATTCCCTGACTTCATCGATGAATACAATAAATTCTTTCTTCCCGAAGACCAGGTTACCTTAGATGAAAACGGCAACCTCAGCCCTGAACTACGCATATTTGCCCTGATCCGGCTGGGAGTAACCGAAAATGAACGAATCGCCAGGTTCCTTAACCTGTCGGTAAAAACCATTTATTCTTATAAAGGAAAAGTAAAAAGCAAAGCGATAATCCCCAAAGAAGAGTTCGAATACCGCATCCTACAGATCAAAAAGGGATAAAAATGGAATAAAGCCATGCAATTGCCAGGTAAAATCCATGTCGATTTTCTTTTTTCACACCCAACATAAACATCTAATAACAAATATATTACCACTTTTAACAATTGCTATTTCCGGTAGAATCCTTTCTAACGGCCGGCTATCCGTATACTTTTGACCGAAAAGAGTGAATCTTAAATTATAATATTATTTTTTAATTAAATTTAGTGTACCATGAAAAAGAAAAGAAGACTTTTCGACAGGATCATGATCCCTAACTTTTTCCTTTTGGGAATTGTGTTTCTATGTATCCCGGTGCTCGTACATGCACAAACAGTTAGATTAACAGGGACTATTACCGACAAACTGGACGAACCCCTGATCGGCGTATCTATTATTGAGAAAGGAACTACAAACAGAACCATTACCGACTTTAATGGTAATTACGTACTGGATATTCCTAACGGTTCCACAGTGGTATTTTCCTATGTAGGCTATGTTACGCAGGAGATTGTCGTTAACAGGCCGTCCAATGTGAATATCGTTATGGAAGAAGATGCCGTAGCACTTACGGATGTAGTGGTAGTCGGTTACGCAGTAGGTAGCAAGCAAACCATCTCCGGAGCCGTACAGAAAATCGGTAAGGAAGAGATGAATGCCGGTGTGGTAAACAATGCCCTGGATGCTCTTCAGGGGAAAGTAGCCGGTGTAAATATACAGACTACCAGTAGCGACCCCACAGTCAAACCTTCTATCCGTATCCGAGGTACTACCTCTTTATCAGGGGGTAACGATCCGTTGGTAATTGTAGATGGAGTGATGGGCGACCTCAACCTCTTAAACTCGCTTTCCCCCAACGATATCGAAAGTTTCACCATCCTGAAAGATGCTTCGGAAACAGCCCAGTTCGGGTCAAGAGGTGCCGCCGGGGTAATCGTAGTGACCACCACCAAAGGAAAGTTCGGCACCAAAACATTGAGCTACGATGGTAATTTCGGCGTACAGACCGTGGCCCGCCGGCTACATATGCTCAACGCCGACCAATACCGCCAGGCTGCCCGCGACCGGGGATTAAGTTTCACGGATAACGGCCATAGCACCGATTTTATGGATGAGATCCTGCGTACCGGACTAACTCAAAACCATAAAGTATCCTTTGGCAGTGGTAATGAAGATTCCAACTACAATGTATCCGTAGGCGTACTCGACCAGAAAGGGCTGGTGGAAACCAGTAACAGTAAACGGTTCAACCTGAAACTGGATGCAACCCAGATGTACTTCGACAACAAATTGAAACTGGAAGCCGGTTTTATCGGTTCCAGAACAACCAGCGACCGTTTATATAACGAAGCTGCCACCTTCTACGGAGCTGCTGCTATGAACCCAACCTACCCTACCGGTATGTTTGAAGATGGTACCTGGCCACGCGATCCGGGTGCGAGTGAAATTACCAATCCACTGGACTATTTATCAACCTCCGACGAGCTTCGCCAGTATAATGCCACTGTGCACGGACGTATCACCTGGTCATTCAGCGAAAGTCTCAAACTAAGTGCCTTCGGTTCTTATACCTTTATGGACGATGAAACAGCTATTTACCTACCCACTACTTCCAGAGAAGGACAAAGAAACAATGGTAGCTGCGGAGAGAAAAAAGACGACCGGAGGGAGAATTTATTAGGAAACCTGAGCCTGACCTATATCAAAAGCATCAATAAACATTATTTTAACCTACTCGGCTTAGTAGAAGGACAAGAATACAAGCGCCGCGGATTCAAGGCTGCATCCAGCCGTTACACAACCGACTATAGCGGGGCGGATAACCTGAGAGGTGGTTCTACCATCAACTACGGCGACGTTCAATCATATAAAACCAACTACCGCCTTATTTCCGGACTGGCCCGTTTTAACTATATATACAATGATAAATACATTGCCACCGTCAACCTACGTGCAGACGGTTCTTCCAAATTAGGCAGCAGCGAAAAATGGGGCTTCTTTCCCTCCTTCTCGGCAGCCTGGAATATAGCAAAAGAAGATTTCTTCCGGAATAACATCAGCTTTACCAATTCTTTCAAGCTCCGTGCCAGTTACGGGATCACAGGTAACCAGGATGCAATTGATCCTTACAACTCCCTACAGTTGCTCGGCATAGACTTTGACAACGCAGAACAATCACTGGTAATGGTAAACGGTAATCCGGCCGTTGCCTATAGGTACCTGCGTAATGCCAATCCCGACCTGAAATGGGAAACCAAGAAAAACATTCGACGTCGGTTTCGATGCCGAATTCTTCGACAGCAGGTTTACACTCACATTCGACTACTACCATTCGCGTACGGATGATATGCTTTATACCTATGCAGTACCCCAGCCTCCTTTTATCTTTAATACCTTACTGGCCAACATCGGTTCGATAAAAAACCAGGGAGCAGAGTTTGCCCTAAGCTATTCGGCTATCCGTACGAAAGATATCGGCCTGGACATTTCCAGTAACTTCTCTTATCAGAAAAACAAGGTAACCTCGCTTACCGGCAACTACAACGGACAAACCTTGACTCCAAGTGCCTACAACCGGCTGAGTTGGGTAACCGGTGCCGGACAGGTAGGTAACAACGACGTAGTATATATGTTTGAAGGACAACCCCTCGGCATATTCTACCTGCCAAAAACCGACGGACTGAAAGAGGTAAACGGTAAGAACGAATATAATATCCTGGATATTGACGGCGAAGAGGGAGTTGATATTTCCAACGGGAAAGACTGCTACATTGCCGGACAGGCTGTTCCTAAATATTATGTAGGTGGAAACATCCGCTTCCGTTACAAAGCATGGGACATCCAGACACAATTGAACGGAGCATTCGGCCATAAGATCTATAATGGTACAGCCCTTACATTCAACCATATGGGCAACTTCCCTACTTACAATGTAATCAAAGGTGCGCCGGAAAGGAATATCTACGACAACAGCGTATCTGATTATTGGCTTGAAAACGGTAATTACCTGAATATTGCCTATCTCACACTGGGATACAACATCAACACAGAGAAGTTCAATAAATGGGTCAAAGGAATCCGCCTGACCTTATCTGTAAACAACGTGCATACATTTACCTCCTATTCAGGACTGACCCCTATGATCAACAGCTCTACCATTGATATGGACCCGGATGAAAACACTTTCGAAGTGGATGACAAGAGACTTTATCCTGTTGCCCGTACCTATTCACTGGGACTTAATATTAACTTCTAAATAGCACAGTCATGAAAAAATATATATTTTCCTAGCAACCATTTGTATGTTCAGTGTATGTTCACTGGAAGAAACCCCTATAGACCAGATACCGGAAGAAGAGGCATATAAAACCCCTGAAATGGTATATATCAATGCCGTAGCCGGTTTGTACAACGAACTGAGGAGTATTATCGGAACAGACCACAACCTCTGGGACATGAATAATACCACTACAGACGAAATGATGCTCCCTACCCGGGGCAGCGACTGGGACGACGGCGGACTGTGGAGAAGCATGCACCGCCACCAGTGGACACCGGCCGTAGGTATGTTCAATAATGCGTGGAGCGACCGCTTTACGGCAATCGGAAAGTGCAACCAGAACCTCAAGGTGGTTGAGCAATCCAAAGCCAATAATCCGGATGCTACTTTCTACGATACTTACATCGCAGAAATACGTGCGATCCGTGCCCTCTCCTATTTCTACCTGCTTGATAATTTCGGACGGGTACCCATCGTAGTTTCAGCAGATACCCCTATCGATGAGATCAAACAGTCTGCCAGAAGTGAAGTTTTCAAATTTGTGAAAGAAGAATTGCAGGAAGTATTACCGATGTTACCAAATGCACAAAGCAGTGCACTGGGTACCTACTACGGACGTATCACGCGGGGAACCGTACACTTCCTGCTTGCCAAATTAGCCATCAACGCACAGGTATATAATGATGATAACTGGGAAACAACCGGCAATGCCCCCGCAGGTTCAACCGATTTCACCATCAACGGAGAAAACGTGGGTGCATGGAATGCTACAATAGCCTATTGTGACTCCCTGCGCCAGGGCGGATACCAGTTACAGAGCAGTTTCTCTTCTAACTTCGCTGTTATGAATGAAGGCTCCGAAGAAAATATTTTTGTGATTCCGATGGACCCTTCTACCTACCGGGTAACCAACTTCAATAATTCCGTGCGTACCTTGCATTACGTACACGGAAATGCGTTTGGCATGAGTACCTGGAATGGTGCCTGTACCACCATCGAATGTATGCAGGTATTTGGTTTTGGCACAGCCGATGAAGATCCGCGCCTGGATATGAGTTTCTATACAGGCAAGGTGACCGGCCCCGATGGTAATTACATTATTAACCCCGAAAACGGAGAGGATTTTGAATACCTCCCTATGACGGCACGCTTGGAAATCACAGGATCCGATGCCGACAGACGTGCCGGAGCACGCTGGAAAAAATTCGAAATAGACCGCCAGTTCCAGGGATCAGGAGAAATTGTATACAATGACTTTCCTTTGTTCCGCTACGCAGATGTGTTATTGATGGAAGCAGAAGCCTATATGCGTTTGAGTAACAGCACCCAGGCTCTTGCACTGGTAAACGAAGTAAGGGAACGTGTGGGAGCCAAACTGCTTACCGGCATAGACCTGGCTACTATCGAAAAAGAGCGGATACTGGAATTAAGCTGGGAAAACTGGCGCAGGAATGATATGGTACGTTTCGGAACGTTTACCCGTGCTTATACGGATAAGGAAGTATCACAACCTTACCGTATCGTATTCCCGATACCGGAAAATGTATTAGCCAGTAACCAGAGTCTTACCCAGAATCCGGGTTATTGACAGGACTGGTTTTATCTAGTAAAAGGGATAAACAACCTATAAAATTTTTTTCAAACACATATAAACGCTATCACGAAAAGGGACTATCCGGCAAGCCGGATAGTCCCTTTATTCTGATTTATTACCTCTTATAGGAACAGGTAATTATAAACTTATATTTATTACTTACTAGCCGGCACCTTTATCTTTTTGATCCCACCAGAGCCGGGTACTGAAATTATCAGCACCACCCAGCAAAGTAACCGCCTTAAAGTAACCGCCTTATTATAATTGGCCGTATTGTTGTTTTGCTCATCGGGTGGGAAAGGAATACGGGCTGCAAAAACGGGTAGTTAACTAAGGATCATCCCCTGCATTTTTAAGTACCGGGAAGAAATGTGGATAGCCGGTACGGCGCTGTTCGCTCCATGCTTCCTGGCCTAATGGGAATAGGGCAATCCATTTTTGAGTAATCAGGCGTTCTAACTTAGTTTCAAAATCATCCGTCTCACTCCATTTGATTGTAATGCTACTTACAGCCGGCGCTGCCAGGTCGGGATCAGGATCGGTAAGGGCTCCCAGTGTACTGGTATCATCTGCAATGTAAGCATCATATCCACCCGCCATCCATTGTTCAAAGGATAACCGTATACCTGTTTCATACCATTCCTGCGCACTGCCGCCCATATCCCAGCCTCTTAATGCACCTTCCGCACGGTTAAAGGCTGCTTCGGAAGCCATCATCCAGATCGTTGCATCCGCACGGCTGAAAGCCGGGTAAGAGTAGTTGTCGGTTATAGTAGCGGGAGGAATGGTAATACCCACACGTAAACCTAAATATTCGCCACCGGACTCCAATTTATTCCGGGTGAAATAGCTTGACAAGCGTGGATCATTATATCCAACCATATAGGCAATAATATCGGCAGCAGCCCGTGAATCGCTCCATGCTTCACAAACAGTCCAGATCGGATTCTGCGGGAACTGGTTCAGGGCGTTGTGCTCATTGGCAGTCATCACCCCCATAGGATGTTTAACCGCTTCTTCCGCTTTTTGTTTAGCAAGCACAGGGTCAGCATAGACAATACGGAGTGCCATCCTTAATTTCAGGGAGTTGGCATATATTACCCATTTACGGAAATCACTTTGATATACCTGGTCAAAATTGGCCATAGCCGAATAATCCGGATTTTCTTCCACGAATGAGGTAAGCACATCAATAGCTTTGTCGAGATCATCAAACATTTGCTTGTAAACCTCTTCCTGGGTATCATATCCTACCGCCAGATTACCCGATTCGATTTCGGAATATGGAAGTGGGCCATACATATCGGTTAGCCGTTGCATAGCTGTGATACGAATAATTTCAGCCCATGCAAACAATTGTCCTTCACCCTCTGTCATTGTTTTGATCTGCGCCCATCCGCCATATACTTTTTCAAATACATCATTAAACGGTGAATTGATCCAGTTTAAAGGTGGGTTAAAGGCGGAGTAGTCACCAGGGAAACCATCATTAGCAACAGCCATATAACGCCCATAAGGATCTCCAACCAAGTTTTCACCCATTTGATATGTATTTTCCTGTGCCGGATATGCATAGTTCAACATCTGCGGGAAGAACGCTCCGAGCTTATAGTATCCCACCATAATCTCTTCATCGGTAGGCTGGCCGGGATTCCGGTTATAATCTTCAAAATTACTGGTACATCCCAGTAGGAATAAAGAGCAAAAGAAATAGCCTAGAAATCTTTTTGCTTTATTTGATATAATTATATTATTCATAATGTTATAACTTTTAAGTTTAATAAATCCACTATTTGATCAGAATTCAACTCTTGCATTGAAGCCAATATTGCGTTGACTTGGCTGCATAAAATAGTCGATCCCCTGGAAGTAGGTACCCGTAGAGGCAGTTGCTTCCAGATCAAATGGAGCTTTATTATAGATCATCCAAAGATTACGTCCTACTACAGATATATTTACTTTCATCGCATGGTCAAACCATTTGGGTGGTAAATTGTATCCCAGGCTTAGTTCCTGTAAACGCACATTGGTCGCTTTGTAAATATAATCGGAAAGTAATCCGTTAGCGTGTCCGACAGTAGTATAATAATTCGGCACTGATCATGCTGTTACCGTTTGGTATGCCACCCTGGTCGCGTGCAATAGCTGTTGCTTCTGTTACACCAAAACCATCCAGGATAGCTTGTGTGGGTGATACAACAATACCTCCCAGGCGGGCAGATACCATAAAGCCCAGATTAAATCTTTTCCAGTTAAAGTCGTTGCGGAAACCCAGGTTCCATTTAGGAAGAACAGATCCTACTCTTTCCAGTTCGTTTTCTAATATCGGACTTCCGTCAGATGCAAGTTCGTACGTACCGTTACTATTTGTTCTCAGCCTGTTTTGAGTCCATACATCCCCCATTGTTCCTCCTTTGGTCAGGCGATATTCCATCGAGCCGACACCGCCCTGAGAAATTGCATCCAACGTGATAGGTTAGCCGGATGGATCGAAGAATGCATTATCCTCAACTAACTGGACAATCTCATTTTTATTATAACTGGCAGTGAAATTGGAACTCCAGATCACATCACCGATTTTGTTTTCACCTCCTATTGCCATTTCAACCCCTGTATTAAGTACATTACCGGTTTGTACATACATAGAAGTATAACCGGAAGAGGCTGAGATCGGGATTTGAAGTGTTTGATTTCTGGTATTCGATTTGTACCACGATCCTTCAAAGGTTAAACGGTTCCCCCAGAAACGGGCACTCAAACCCATTTCCCATGAATTTGTTTTTTCCGGTTTTAATTCATCCAGCGGTTTGTAGGTTATTGGTACTCCATACACCACCCTGCTTGTTAAATTCGTAGGTTGCAATAGATAAGTTGCGTGGAATAGCCGAACCTACCGAAGAGTAAGAAGCGCGGGCTTTCAGATAAGAGATCTCCGAAGGCAATTCTATCATTTCGGAAATAACTCCGGAAAGCCCGATAGAGGGATAGAAGAAAGAGCTGTTATTGGTATTTACCAAAGCGGATGCCCAGTCATTACGTCCGGTTAACGAAAGATAAACCATGCTTTTCCAGCCCAATTCCACATTAGCAAAGATAGATTGAGTTTGCTCATGCCATTCGTTATGAATTAAGGAAGTCTTGGAGGCTGAGCAGTCTACATTGGTAAGTGCAAAGAAGTTGGGTATAATCAAAAATCCATCCACACCAATTTCCGAACTACGGATGTCGGATATACTTACCCCAACGTTAGTCATCAAAGAGAAATCGCCCCAATATTTATTGATATTTACAAGAAAGTCGGTGTAGATCTGTTTGTCAGACTCTTCCGCTCTTTTATAACGTCCTTCTTCACCTGAGAATAACAGGTCGGTAGAGGCATAATTCTTTTGATTTACTTCCGTATTTGCATTATCCAAACGAACACGTCCCTGCAAATTCAACCAATCCAATACATCATATTGGAGCGTTACATTTGCCATATACCTGTCGCGGGTATTTTCAAACCGGTTTCTATTTCGTCCGGTTAACGAAAGATAAACCATGCTTTTCCAGCCCAATTCCACATTAGCAAAGATAGATTGAGTTTGCTCATGCCATTCGTTATGAATTAAGGAAGTCTTGGAGGCTGAGCAGTCTACATTGGTAAGTGCAAAGAAGTTGGGTATAATCAAAAATCCATCCACACCAATTTCCGAACTACGGATGTCGGATATACTTACCCCAACGTTAGTCATCAAAGAGAAATCGCCCCAATATTTATTGATATTTACAAGAAAGTCGGTGTAGATCTGTTTGTCAGACTCTTCCGCTCTTTTATAACGTCCTTCTTCACCTGAGAATAACAGGTCGGTAGAGGCATAATTCTTTTGATTTACTTCCGTATTTGCATTATCCAAACGAACACGTCCCTGCAAATTCAACCAATCCAATACATCATATTGGAGCGTTACATTTGCCATATACCTGTCGCGGGTATTTTCAAACCGGTTTCTATTTACAATCCAGTACGGGTTTTGCATATCCAGCCCCTGGTTACCCCCATTGCCATTGTTGTACGGGATAACCTTCAGCATCACTGTATTTTTCATACGCTTTCATGGTGGCAGGATTTTCACCCCTGGGGTAGGTATAGATAGCTGTCAGCAGGTTATAGTACTTACCCTGTGCCAACATGTTTTTATCAGACTGTTTGATATAGCTGAAACCAAAATCCAACGTCATTTTATCCTGTAAGAATTTGGTTGAATTTCTTAACGATACATTATATTTATCGTATCTGTTTTCAGGAATGATACCTTTCGAATTGGTAGATCCTATTGAGAAATAAGTCTGGTTCTTATCACTACCTACAGATAAACTGGCTGAGTTGATAGTAGCTACTCCTGTATTAAAGAAATCGGATGGATTGTAATTATACTGGCTTTGTTTATCTCCCCAGCTTCTGTACTCGCCGGACCGGTTTCCATAGCGGTTCTGGAACTCCGGTAAAACAAACGGTTTAGAAAAGCTGGTCTGGCTGGATACAATTACTTTAGGTTTACCGGTTACCCCTTTCTTGGTAGTAATCAAAATGGCACCGTTGGCTGCATTCGAACCATATAAAGCAGCTGCAGCAGGCCCGGTCAGCACCGATATACTTTCGATATCTTCGGGATTCAGGTCGGCAATACCTTCACTTCGGGTATGGCTGGCATACTCATTCATTTCACCAAGTTCTCCTTTATTGGAGTTAAAAATAGGAATACCATCTATTACATATAACGCATTATTATCTTTGGTAATAGATTTGGTACCACGCATCACTACCCTGGTAGCACCACCCATACCGGCAGAAGATGCATTGATCGTTACACCGGCTACTTTACCAGACAGGGAATTCATAAAGTTGGCATCCTTTACACCCAACAATTCATCTCCCTTTACTTCCTGTACATTGTAACTCAGTGCTTTCTGTGAACGGTTAATACCCAATGCCGTAACCACCACCTCGTCAAGGGCGATCTCATCACTTTGAAGAATAATATTCAGATTGGTACTGCGGGAAGTGACGGGTATGCTTTGGTTCGCATAGCCAATATAGCTGATGAGCAGTTCGCTTCCTGCCGGGGCCTGTAGTGTAAAGCGGCCGTCCAAATCGGTAATAACACCTGTGGTTGTTCCTTTTACCAGCACACTCACCCCTATCAGTGGTTCGCCGGTATTATCTTTTACTATACCAGACACCGTTACCGTTGCCTGGGTTACTTCTTCACTCTTTGCAGAATGAATCCTTTCATTTACAACTTCTAACTGCCTATTTATTGAATAGGCATCTTCTGCATATGCAGAAGTCATTCCTGCCAATAATAGAAATGAGGATAATTTACAGATTTTCATCCAATGGCGCTGCAGTTTGAAGTAAAGAGCTTCACGGCCATTACATCGAATGTTTTTCATAGAGTTACGTTATTAAATGATTAAGCTAACTTGAAATTGTTTTAATAAAATAGAACGGTTCATGCCAAATATTTATACATTCCTTTCTCTCTGTTCGTTTTATTTCATAGGGTAAGAATTTTAATTAATACTGCGTGTATATGACAGGAGACGGTACTCCTATATATCACTGTTTATTTAGGCCTAACAATCCTGCCTTATATGACTAATAACCTGCATTTACATTCACTACACAGTTCAAAGATAAATAAATTTCATTTCTTTCACATTTTTAGACATAATAATTATAGGTAGGATGTATTTTTCTTCTTATTACTTCTACCGTTCAGACTATCTCTCTTATACTAATTTTCATAAAATCTCAGTCACCAGTCACAGTGGAGCGTTAATAGATTAATATTAAATGAGTTAATTTATAAAAATAGCGTGACTGAGGCTGTGACTGAGAATCTGTGAAAAATACTATGGAGGGAGAAAAGTAGATATATTTACGGAGACATTTTGGTTGGAGGTTGAAGGGGGATCTCCTGACCAGTGGTGATCGGAAGATTTATTAAAAATATAAATGTCTATTAAAATAAACCATTACTAGTTCCCCGCGCAGGCGGGAATCGCATGTAAGCCGGCAGTTTCAACTCTTTAGTAGTACGAAAACGATCCTCCTTCTGCGGTCCCTGCCTGCGCGGGGAACAGATAAAATAGTGTTATATAATTATTTACGTTTCCTGTAAAAACTTCTGAACACAACTGGATTAATCAATCAAACCAAAATGCTTCAACCCATTGGCAATGCCATCCTCATCTACAGAAGTAGTTGAATAGTTGGCAACTGCTTTTACATCATCGGCAGCATTTCCCATGGCAATACCGGTTCCGACACAGGCTAACATGGTTTTATCATTCCCTCCATCGCCAAAGGCCATACATTCATCTAAAGAAAACCCGTAATATTCGCACACTTTAGCTATACCAATATGTTTTCCGCTCCCCCGGGGTATTACATCTGCAAAAGTAGGATACCAGCGGGTTGCCTCGCAATCAGGAATAACAGGCATAATATTTTTTCCTGTTCCGGTGCAAAAAAGGCGATCAACTGGTAAACATCCCCTTTCAGATGGGTAAGTGGGTTTAATACCTCCCGGGGAAAATCCAGTAACCGAACCAGGTCATCCACCTCCTGGTTTTCATAATTGAGTGCAAAATTATTTTCCTGTACATAGATACAAGGGAACTTTTCCACTTCGTGCTGATATTTCATCAGGCTACGAATATTTTCCGGTTTGATAGAATGCTTATAAATCACCTTCTTCTTACCTTCTATGCAGTAACTTCCGTTAAGTGTTATATATCCGTCGAACTCCAGATCACCCAGATTATTGATCGCTTTCAGGTGGCGTCCGGTTGCGATAAATATTTTTATGCCTTTCTCCCTGAGCGTTTTCAAAGCCTTAACAGCCGAGTCGGGAACCCGGTGTGTATCAAAACTTACCAACGTACCATCTATATCGAAAAAAATTGCTTTAATCATCTTTTTTACCTTACTACCTATTATGCCGCAAAGATAGCAATAATAATACACTTATCTTTTGCTACTTTTGCAGTGTTTCTTATATAACAACAAAACACAAAAACATTCATATGGAATACAGAAAATTAGGAAATTCCGGCCTTTATGTGCCGGCTTTATGCCTAGGTACAGCAACATTTGGTGGTGTAAACGGATTTGAAGGCTAGGGGAATACGCAGGTAGAAGAGGCTACCCGTATGGTAAATTTATGTCTGGATGCCGGCTTAAACTTCTTTGATACGGCCGATGTCTATTCCGAAGGGGTTTCGGAAGAGATCCTGGGAAAAGCGATCAAAGGACTACGGGACCGGCTGCTTATTTCTACTAAAGCTACGTTTTGCCTGAATCCTTCAACCCGCAACGATATAGGTTCATCCCGCTTTCATCTGATTCGTGCCTGCGAAGAGAGTCTCAGACGGCTTGGATACCGATTATATCGATGTGTATCATATGCACGGGTTTGATGCCAACACGCCCGTTGAAGAGATCTTGCGTGCTTTAGATGACCTGGTAAGCAGCGGCAAGGTGTGTTACATAGCCTGTTCCAATTTTTCGGGCTGGCACCTGATGAAGTCGTTGTCGGTATCCGAACGGTATGGCTGGTCGCGCTATATAGCCCACCAGGTATATTATTCACTACTAAACCGCGATTATGAATGGGAATTAATGCCGCTCGGCATTGACCAGCAGGTGGGTGCTATCATCTGGAGCCCGCTTTCAGCAGGACGTTTGGGAGGTAAGTACCGTCGTGAAAATCCGAACCCTGCCGATGGGCGGGTTACACGCGGAGGAAGCCCGATTCCTGACGAGGCCCTGTCGTACGACCGTTTATTTAATATTATAGATGTACTGGATGAAATCAGCCAGGAAACCGGTAAAACGGTTGCTCAATGTGCATTAAACTGGTTATTACAACGCCCGACGGTAAGTAGCCTTATCATTGGCGCACATACAGAAGAGCAACTTAAACAGAACCTGGAAGCTGTGGGTTGGAATTTAACACCGGAGCAGGTAAAACGCCTGGATGAAGTAAGTAAAACAACGCCTATTTATCCTTACTGGCACCAGGCTCAATTTCCGGAGTTGAATTCGCAGTTATGTTTTTAAGGGCTGCGTCTATCTTTTTATTCTAGGAGAGACGTATAATATAAGTAAAACCCTTACAGGATTTATTTATATTATTCAATAACCCAGAGTGGCATTCATTATACTGATGCTACCTGGGCTATTGTTTTGTTCCCCAACAGGGAATTTTATTAAGTAAAAGCTATATTAACAAAATGACATTTTGATAATATTCCTTCCTGAGAATAACTTATAAACCTATTGTCCCACAGCTAACCAGCCATATTCAATTCTCAGCGGGTTACATTTTACCTATTTTGCCGGTAACAGTGGAGAAGAGAAGGACAAATGTTACTCTACTTATATCTGTTTATAGAAACCGCTGATATGCATGCAAGCAGATAGTCCATAAAGGTAGCAAACTGAAAATTCAACTTATATATTATTTTTATACCATCCGGATATAAATATCCTTTTTTCTTCTGTTTTTTGAGGTTCTTATTACTCTTTTCTTTCATTTATACCGACCGTTTTTCCAGATTGTAGAAGCCAAACTTCCGGATTGCAGAAGATTCTTTCCCGGCTTCTACATCTATAGGGTTCGGATTGTAGAAGCCGGAAGAATAGTTTGTAGAAGCCGGAAGTTTACCTTGTAGAAGAAGAAAAAGCGTAGAACAGAAAACCTTCCGGATGGAGAGAATTAAATCTTATTAAGGTTAGCATTTCTTTTTATTTTACAACAAAATGTAAGGAAATACGAATTTAAGGTTTAAAGAGAAAGAATCCTCTTTTACCGTCCATATCATAACCGCTTTACAAAACCTTTCCGAAAATCGGAAAAACATCCTTTCTCATCATCAACTTCTATCTGATTATAAATATTATCTATTTGATTTATAATTATTTAATGATTAATCTTAGATCAAGATAAAACGGATTATATTATTAACAGAAAAACTCAGAACATTATGAAAACATTAAATTATTTACATTTAGATTCTTCCAAAGTGCACAATGTGGTAACAGAATTACAAAAATTATTGGCAGATTACCAAGTGTATTATACCAATTTGCGCGGATTCCACTGGAATATTACCGGGCACAGTTTCTTTACATTACATAGTAAATTTGAAGAAATGTGCGACGATATGGCTGATAAGATTGATGAGGTAGCCGAACGTATCCTGATGCTGGGCGGAACTCCGGCCAATAAATTCAGTGATTATCTGAAAACATCGCAGATCAAAGAGATCAGCGGAGTGGAATGTGGCGATGAAGCTGTAAAAATGGTATTGGATACGCTGGGACATTTGATCAGTACAGAGCGGAAAATTCATTCACTTGCAGCAGATGCCAACGACGAAAGTACCGTATCGTTAATGAGTGACTACCTGAAAGAGCAGGAAAAATTAGTCTGGATGCTGGTTGCTTATATTAATAATGAGTGCAAAACAGGCAAATAAAACCGTAGCAGATACGGGAACAAAAAAGAGGTATCCATATTTGGATACCTCTTTTTTGTTATAGTAAGATCAATTAATTAGTCCTGATCTACGCCCCACTGTTGTTTGGCAAGACGTTTATAGTTGTTGTATCTCCATAATGCATTTTCCTGTGCAGCCTGGAATAGCTCAATAGCTTCATTAGGATATTGTTTCAACATAGAAGAGTAGCGTACTTCACCTTTGAGGAAGTCCTGGAATTTACTCCAATCCGGTTCTTTAGAGTCTAAAGAGAATGGGTTTACTCCTTCTGCTTCCAACACAGGGTTGTAACGCCACAGGTGCCAGTATCCGCAGGCTACCGCATCCGCCTGTTCAGACTGGCTGCGTCCCATACCACCTTTTAACCCGTGGTTGATACATGGAGCGTAAGCGATGATCAAAGAGGGTCCGTCGTATGCTTCAGCTTCGCGGATGGCTTTCAGGGTTTGCGCCTGGTCGGCACCCATTGCGATCTGGGCAACATAGATATAACCGTAAGTGGTAGCCATCAGGCCCAGGTCTTTTTTACGTACCCGTTTACCGGTAGCAGCAAATTTAGCGATAGCACCTACCGGAGTAGCTTTGGAAGCCTGCCCACCTGTATTTGAGTACACTTCCGTATCGAGAACCAGGATGTTTACGTTGCGTCCGGATGCCAGTACGTGGTCCAGACCGCCGAAACCGATATCGTAAGAAGCACCGTCGCCACTGATAATCCACTGTGAACGTTTTACCAGATACTGGCTTAATGAAAGGATTCCTTTGCAGATATCGCAGTTAGCGGCATTACCTTCCACCAATGCAATGATCTGTGGAGCCAGTTCTTTTGTTTTTTCAGCGTCATTCTGGTTCAGGATCCAGCTTTCAAATATCTCTTTTGCTTCTGCAGGGCAATCTTTTTCAATCGCCTGTTTCATCAGTTTTTCCAGACGCTCGCGCATTTTTTCAGCAGCCAGTGTCATACCCATACCAAATTCGGCGAAGTCTTCGAACAGTGAGTTAGCCCATGCCGGACCCTGGCCTTTTTCGTTTATGGTATAGGGAGTAGAAGGAACCGAACCTGAGTAGATAGAAGAACATCCGGTTGCATTGGCTACCATTTCACGGTCACCGAACAACTGAGTGATCAGCTTCACATAAGGCGTTTCACCACAACCCGCACAAGCTCCGGAGAACTCAAACAATGGAGTTGCAAACTGTGAGTTTTTCACGTTGGCGCTGATATTTACCAGGTGTTGTTTAGTTTTTACCTGCTCTGCGCAATATTCCCAGTTCGGAACTTCATCCAACTGGCTTTCGAGGTGAGTCATTTCAAGGGCTTTGCCTTGTTTGTTGCCCGGACATACATCCACACAGTTACCACAACCTAGACAGTCTAATACAGCTACCTGAATACGGAATTTCATTCCGTTGAACTGCTTACCAACCGCTTTCAGGGTATCATTGAACGGAGCAGCAGCCTGTTCGGCTTCATCCAGTACGAACGGACGGATAGAAGCGTGAGGACATACATACGCACATTTGTTACACTGGATACAGTTAGATGATTTCCATACGGGAACGAAAGCAGCCACCCCACGTTTTTCGTATTTGGCAGTGCCCTGCTCCCATGTACCATCTTCGCGTCCTACGAAAGTAGAAACCGGAAGCAGGTCGCCATCCTGTGCATTGATTACCTTCACTACATTTTCGATAAATTCAGGTGCTTTGGCCTCTGTTTCTTCGTCATTAGGCAGGTTAGCCCATGCAGGGTTCACGGTAAGTTGTGCATATTCATTACCACGGTCTACCGCAGCATAGTTTTTGTTTACGATATCTTCACCTTTCTTACCGTACGATTTCACGATGAATTTCTTCATCTGTTCGATTGCCAGGTCAACAGGGATTACCTCTGTGATGCGGAAGAAAGCAGATTGCAGGATCGTGTTGGTACGGTTGCCCAGACCAATTTCCAATGCGATCTGTGTGGCGTTGATATAATATACGGTAATATTTTTCTGTGCCAGGTAACGTTTTACTTTATTCGGCAGGTTCTTTTCCAGCTCTTCGGCATTCCAGATCGTATTGAGCAGGAATGTTCCGTTCTCGCGCAAACCACGGGTTACATCGTACATACGCAGGTAAGCCTGTACGTGGCATGCCACGAAATTAGGTGTATTTACCAGATAGGTAGAACGGATCGGTGTATCACCAAAACGCAGGTGTGAACAGGTAAAACCTCCCGACTTTTTAGAGTCGTAAGAGAAATATGCCTGGCAATATTTATCTGTATTATCCCCAATGATCTTGATAGAGTTTTTGTTTGCCCCTACCGTGCCATCAGCACCCAGTCCGCAGAATTTAGCTTCATACATGCCTTCGCCACCTAATGCAATCTCTTCTTTCATTGGAAGTGAAGAGAAGTTTACATCGTCTACGATACCCAGTGTGAAATGATCTTTCGGCATAGGTAATGCCAGGTTTTCGAATACGGAAATGATCTGTACAGGAGTTGTATCTTTAGAAGAAAGGCCATAGCGTCCGCCGATAATCAACGGAGCATTTTCTTTTCCGTAGAATACATCTTTTACATCCAGATACAGCGGTTCGCCATTGGCTCCCAGTTCTTTGGTACGATCCAGTACAGCAATGCGTTTAGCTGTTGCAGGAACCGCAGCCAGGAAGTGTTTGGCTGAGAAGGGACGGTACAGGTGAACTGCAACCAAACCTACTTTCTCGCCATTGGCAGTCAGATAGTCGATCGCTTCGCGGGCAGCTTCGGTAACAGAGCCCATTGCGATCACTACCCGGTCGGCATCCGGAGCCCCGTAATAGTCGAACAATCCGTATTTACGTCCTGTAATAGCAGATAGTTCGTTCATATATTCTTCTACGATAGCAGGAACTGCTTCATAGTATTTATTGCTTGATTCTCTGTACTGGAAGAAAACATCCGGGTTTTCAGCCATACCACGAGCTACCGGGCTGTTAGGGTTCAGGGCACGTGCACGGAATTCAGCCAGTGCCTCCTGGTCGATCAGGTGAGCCAGGTCTTCATTCTCCAATGCTTCGATCTTCTGAATTTCATGTGAAGTACGGAAACCATCAAAGAAGTTGATAAAAGGTACGCGTGATTTAATGGTAGCCAGGTGAGCTACAGCAGAAAGGTCCATTACCTCCTGTACGGAACCTTCGGCCAGCATAGCAAAACCTGTCTGGCGACATGCCATCACATCCTGGTGGTCGCCGAAAATAGAAAGAGCATGAGAAGCAATTGTACGTGCCGATACATGGAACACACTCGGAAGCAGTTCACCGGCAATTTTGTACATGTTAGGGATCATTAGTAACAGCCCCTGAGAGGCTGTGTAAGTTGTGGTTAGTGCACCTGCTTGTAATGAACCGTGTAAAGCTCCGGCAGCACCGGCCTCTGATTGCATTTCCTGCACCAATACGGTTTCGCCGAAGATGTTTTTACGTCCGGCGGCAGCCCATTCGTCTACATATTCTGCCATTGTAGAAGATGGAGTGATCGGATAAATAGCCGCTACTTCGCTAAACATATATGAGATATGTGCAGCAGCCTGGTTACCGTCACAGGTCAAAAATTTTTTCTGTTTTGTCATAGACTCTTACTATTAGTATTAAAAAAATTCTCAATATAAAAAGCCAAAAAGCCAAAGTGGGATGATATTCCCCTCACCTACTTCCACTTTATCAACCGCATAGTATAAGTTGGAATTGTTTTTCATTTTCATACTTTCCTTTATCCTGAAGTTAAACGTTCCGTTTACCAGGAAGTGGGCGTTTTTCATCCCTTCATTCAATGTGTTGTCTTTCATCAATTGGTTATAGAAAAAAACTTCACGTACCGATTGAGGATTTACTTCCGACGGCCGTATAGAGTACATCAGATTTGGGTTATACATATATACGGTAGATGGTTTTTTCGGGAATGCTTCGCCTACCGGATATAGCATGCTCATCAGCCGTGCGTCTGCAAGATACTTAATATAATTCATAACCGTAGCACGGGAAGCCTCTATTTCTTTACTTAACTGACTCACATTGGGAGTACACGGGGCACTCATCGCCAGCAAATATAGTAATTTACGTAATTTCGGTAAATAGCTTTGCTCAATCTGTTTGATATAAAGTACATCTACTTCGAGCATCATATTCATGGTTTTCAGCAGGTTTTCCGAAAAGTTGCGCTTTTCAAGGAAAAACGGGTAAAAGCCGTGATGCAGGTAGTCCTGGAAGTAGGCCAGCGGTTTAGCTGTAGAACAGATTTTGCGGGCGATTGCTTCGTGGTTTTGCATTACCTCCTTAAAGGTATAGGGCCGGAAGTCGTTACCTGACATCAGGTTGAGGAATTCACGGAATGAAAATCCACGCAGGTGATAGGATACTACCTTACCCGAAAGGTCGGAATTCTCCTCTTTTAGTCTCATTACGGATGATCCGAAAAATACAATTTTCAGATCAGTGAAATTATCGTAGCAATATCTGAGCTCTTTAGACCAATCCGGATATTTGAATACCTGGTCAATCAATAATACTTTCCCTCCTTTGACACGGAATTCGGATGCAAAATCAACTAATGTGCGTTTTGCAAAGTAGAAATGATTGAGGTTTACGTAGAGACATTTCTTATTGTCCGCACCAAAATATTCGCGGGCATAATCGAGTAAAAAGGTGGTTTTCCCTACTCCGCGGGAGCCTTTTATACCGATCAACCTGTCATCCCAATTGATCTCATCCATCAGCCCACGACGCACCGGAGCATGGAGATGTTCAACAAGGTATTTATGTGTTTTAAAGAATGATTCCACGTGTTTTATTATTATCCTGGTCACAATATAATAAATTAAGTTTAAAATTGCAATACCGAGATTACAATTTTAATAGGGAATTGTTAGAATAAAATTTGCAATTCGTTAGGAATGCCTATGGCTGGACGCGAGGATTGGCAATCAGAGTTACAAACCAAAGATATTTTTAAGCGGATGACAGATCCTAATATTTAGCAGGCGGGATCAGAAGAGTAGTCGTGGTCAGAAGATTTTAATTAATTGACTCTGAACATTAAGTCCTGCAAGGACGGCCTATTCTAGCCCAGGGCAAAGCCCTGGGTAGTAAGAATGTAATAATACCGGAGTGCTGTAGGCACGACATAAAAACATCATCGTACTAATTTTATTATGCCGTGCCTACAGCACTCAAAAAACTCAATATCAACAACCCGGCACTTCGTACCGGGCTAGGATAGGCCGTCCCTTCGGGACTTAAAAAATCTTCCGACCACGGCTGACCAGGAAATCCCCTTCGACTAAAAGCGCCTACTATACTACATTAAAAGCAGGCTTCGGTCATACGAAGCCTGCTTTTAATGTAGTATAGTGATATAAACTTATTTATATTGCATCATTTTGCTAATATATTTACCTACGATATCGAATTCGAGGTTGACCACCGTACCTTTTTCTATGCGGCAGAAGTTCGTATGGTCATGGGTGTAAGGAATGATCGCTACCTGAAAGCTCTTATCTTTTGAATTACATACGGTAAGGCTGACACCGTTTACACATACCGAGCCTTTCTCGACTGTCATATAGCCCTGTTGCGCCATTTCTTTATCAAACGCATATTCGAAAGTATAATACCAGCTTCCGTCGGCCTCTTTTACTTCTGTACAGATGGCAGTCTGGTCTACGTGTCCCTGCACAATATGTCCGTCCAGGCGGCCATTCATGATCATGCTACGCTCCAGGTTAACCAGATCGCCTACCTGAAGTTTACCCAGGTTGGAGCGGTCAAGTGTTTCCTGAATAGCTGTAACCGTATAGGTATCGTCGGTCATACTAACCACCGTAAGGCATACGCCGTTATGAGCTACACTCTGGTCTATTTTTAGTTCGTTCACAAACGAACACTTCATTGTAATATGCAGGTTTCCTTTATCCGATTCTAAAGCTACTACCTGTGCTGCTTCTTCTACAATTCCGGAAAACATATGATTATAGTTTTGAATTATTTCTTCAAAGATACGGAAATAAAATGAAAAAGGCTGCAAACGGAAATTGTTTGCAACCTTTTTCATTTTATTTAATCAGCCTGTGTTGATTAAATTATTTTGCTTGTTCCAATGCTAATGTTTTTGTAGTCTGGTCGCAAACTTCTGTCGGGCCAAAGTACTGGATTGGGCCTGGGTATACATATTCTGTATTGAATGCCCAGTTATCGCGGTTGGCAGCAAACGTTTTGAAAGGTGCTCCATCCAGTTTCACCAGGGCTTTCTGGATAACCGGTTTCATTTCACCGTGACGTTTTTCCATGTTCATCATCATAGTAACAGGGATACCACCGGCAATCCATTCGCTGGCAGGTGCTGTAGTGTTACGGATAGACGACATATAACCGGTTTTACCGGCAGCGATCAGGCAGGATGCAGTATATCCTAAGGAGTAGCAATAGTCGGCATCGTAGTTAGAAGGGGCTGCACAACGTCCTTCATAGCCGAAGAAGTGTACTAAAGAAGCAAATTTACCTTTGTATTTACCTTCCGCTTTCCATTCAGCCAAACGGTTACTGACCATTTCAGCCAATAGTTTTTCTGTTTCGATCAGCGAAACCTGTACGTTACCGTGTGGGTCACGATCTAAGGTAAGCTGACGGGCAACTCCTTCAGGAAGGCTTGCATACAGGTCGGCATTTTCTTTTGAAAGTTTGCTGATGATATAAGCGCGTTGTTCTGTTTTGTCGATATTTTTGAATTCTGCTTCGTGGTGAGCCAGATAGTCATTCAATTCGGCAATCAGGCGTTTCATAGCCGGAATAAACTCGATCAATCCTTCAGGAATCAATACCGTACCGAAGTTATTACCCTGTTCCGCACGTTTGGCAACCACGGTTGCGATCTGTATAATGATATCGTCGAGTGATTGTTCTTTTGCTTCTACCTCTTCAGAGATGATACAAACGTTAGGTTGTGTCTGCAAAGCACATTCCAAAGCAATATGAGAAGCCGAACGGCCCATCAATTTGATGAAGTGCCAATATTTACGGGCAGAGTTACAGTCACGCTGGATATTACCGATCACTTCAGAATATACTTTACATGCTGTATCGAAACCGAATGAAGTTTCTATCTGTTCGTTTTTCAGGTCACCATCGATTGTTTTCGGACAACCAATTACCTGCACGCCCGAACCGTTAGCTTTGTAGTATTCAGCCAGTACACATGCGTTGGTATTAGAGTCGTCGCCACCAATGATAACAAGTGCTTTGATATCCAGTTGTTTCAGGATTTCAAGACCTTTGTCGTATTGTGCTGTTTCTTCCAGTTTGGTACGTCCCGAGCCAATCATATCGAAACCACCGGTGTTACGGTATTCGTCGATAATATCGGCCGTTAGTTCCATATAGTTATGATCAACCAATCCACCCGGTCCCATCAGGAATCCATACAAACGTGAATCTTTATTGATCGCTTTTAATCCGTCGAATAAACCGACAATTACATTATGGCCGCCGGGAGCCTGGCCACCTGAAAGAATTACTCCCGCATTG
Organism: Tannerellaceae bacterium; assembly: GCA_021204405.1. Lineage (GTDB taxonomy): Bacteria > Bacteroidota > Bacteroidia > Bacteroidales > Tannerellaceae > JAJPZJ01. The sequence continues at coordinate 65,009 of JAJPZJ010000169.1, forward strand.
ATCGCCGGCGTTTCTACTTTTTCGCTTGCCGATTCAAAGGTAATGACCGGCATACCATACGTGTTAGGGAATAGTTTTTCAATTTCTGACTGGTCTGCAACTGATTGAGTTTTTGCACCATCAACAGCTTTTACAGCTCCTTTTAAAGCAGCAGGCACTTTAGGCTCGTAAGCTGCTCTTGCAATTTGTAAAGTACTTTTTGTCATTTCTTAATCTGATTTATTATAGAAATATTAATTTCCTGTTTTTTTAAGCGCTACAAATATTGGATTTTTTCTCTAATAATGAAACTATATAAAGAAGTTAAGTAGAAGAAAAGAAGGGATATTGCGCGATACAATATCCCTTAATATGTTTAAGTCAGGGAAGTCTAAATTTAATGATTTTAATTATATTTCTTCAGGGAGTAACCCATTCAGGATTAATAGTACTGTTCCGTTACCGGAATGCTTAACTCTACATACACTTTACCGTTTTTAGTCATAAAATGAACTTTATCTTCCCTGGCAAGCCAACCCAGGGCCAAAAAGATAAGGGATTCATTGTAATTAGTCATTTTACCAATTTTACGAATAGACAACGCACCTCTTTCCGATAATAGATGCCAGATAATTCCGGCACTATATCCAACCTCATTTTTCATCATACATCTCTTTTTTAAAAATTTGACAACAAATAAATGATTATCCACATAATGTCCTATTATAAATTCTGGATTTGAAGTCGGAGTT
>JAJPZJ010000083.1 GCA_021204405.1 Tannerellaceae bacterium
ACATTCATATGATGTTCAATAAATCAACGGACATTATGCGGATAATCATTTTAAATAAACCTTATAGTAAAATGAAAAGGCAGAATTTCACCGATAGTTAGTCCAATCATAGTTAACAGATATAAAATCCAGTTTCTTCCTTTTTCAATTTTATTTCATTCTTATATAGCCTAAGCAATGCATAGTTTTACCTTTTCTTCAACAAATGGAATTGGCATTAGGTTCAGCTAAATTTTATAATTTCTGAAGCTAAATTAGAGAGAAAAAAATAACAATAAAAATTCATAGATGCTTTTTTCAGGAGAAACTAACTTTGTTAATTTTAGCAAAATATTCCTTGCAGGAAGTAAAAAATCAAACTCCATTATCTCAAATCCTCTTTTTAAGAGGATTTAAAACGCAACATTTATGTTTGCTTTTTTTGCCTGACTATGTTGATTCCATCTATTTATATGGTATAGCTTCCCATCCTTCACAAATTTTGAACCGGTTTGTTTAAAAAAGAAGGAAACCTGATGATCAATACAGGCTTCACGGATAGCAGTTATCCATTGATAATCGCATACACGGGCTTCCGCTCCTGACTCTCCTCCCGTCACTACCAGTTCGATCTCTTTACTTAAATAAGGCGACAAGTTAACCGGGGTTAGCAAGGGTTCACATATAATTATTTATGTGCGATAGGCGTTGATAAATAAATAGGTAACCGGTAATCGGCCATTTGTTGGTTTTCTACAGTACAGCAAATGGCAACATGGTTATAATCCTCTTTCCAGTTAACAGGCATAACCTCGTAAAAACGGTCGATGCGCTTGGTGATCATAAAGAAAGAAAGGTCTTTCCTTTTACGGATCATCTCCCAGGCTTCTTTTCGCCACTCGTCTGCTTCAGCCAGAAAAAAGTCTGAACTGAAACAGGTATATAAAATAGATCCCGGAGGAATTTTGTATGAACCATCACGCTTTTTCTTTACAGGGAGGTCAAAGCTTTTAGTACGGATAATCACGGAACTGTCTTTACCATGTTTACTGTCTATCCTGTACACATAGCAGTTCAGACAGCCGGGACTTAATTTTTTACAACCATGCCAAGGGTTCCATATAGCCATTGCATCTCTATTTTGTATATAAAGGTATAACTATCTTTTGAAGATTTGATTATCCTACCAAACCAAACGGGCAATTTTAAAGTTATATAGGTAAAATATACTATTCAACTATGGCAAATTTTCTTCAGGAGTTTAAAACCTTCGCTATGCGGGGGAATGTAATAGATCTGGCAGTAGGTATTATCATCGGGGGTGCTTTCAATAATATTGTATCGTCGGTTGTTGCCGACCTTATTATGCCTCCGATCGGATTACTAATTAATGGTGTAAATTTCACCAACCTGAAAGTCACGCTTAAACACGCAGTAACGGAGAACGGTAATATTATCCAACCGGCTGTTACAATTAACTATGGTAACTTTTTACAGGCTACACTAAATTTCATTATTGTTGCTTTTGCTGTATTCCTGTTAGTTAAATTCATTAATTCACTGGATCGGAAAAAGGCAGCCGCTGCTCCTGCTGAGCCACCGGCGGATGTTAAGTTATTAACTGAAATCCGTGATTTACTGAAAGAGGAAGAAAAGAAGTCTTAAGAATAGCCTATTTACAGTAAAGCCATCAATCCCTGGCTGGCATGGACCAAAGCCTGTGCTATAACCTTAATTAACATTTGTTTTCTTTACAAATATCTTAATTCGGGTACGATTAAAATGTAATAATATTACATTGCGCAAATTTTAGCTCTATGAAAAAATATTGCTTTTAACTATTTCCTGCATGCTACTACACACAGGTTGCGTATCGAAAAAACAATATCTGATCGCAGAAAGTGGCCGGATCGAAGCGATTGGCCGAAGTAACGCCCTACTGGAACAATTAGTAAATTGCCAGGATGAGAACGAAAACCAGGCTGCCCGCCTGGTTAATCTGTTACGTGATACCATCGAATTAGGCAGGAACATCCGTAACTATCAAACCATGCTCAGCACGAATATGAGCGAGCAGGAAAAGCTGAATGCTTTACTTAATGAAAATTAAATGAATTGAGTGAACGCGAGCAGACTATTAACGAACTACAAGACATGATCAACGCACAGAACGCCAAAGTACAGCAATTGCTGGCCAGTGTAAAGGATGCTTTACTTGGTTTTACCAGTGATGAGCTAAGTGTAACCGAAAAAGATGGCAAAGTATATGTAGCTATGTCGGATAAGCTACTTTTCGAATCGGGAAGCGCCCGGGTAGATAAACGGGGAAAAGAGGCATTAGCCAAACTAGCTGAAGTCCTTAACAGACAAAATGATATCGATGTATTTATCGAAGGACATACGGATAGTAAACCGATCAGTACAGCCCAGTTTAAAGATAATTGGGATCTGAGTGTAATCCGTGCGACCTCCGTAGTAAGGATCCTTACCAGTGAATATCAGGTAAATCCTTTACAGATACAACCCTCCGGACGTGGAGAGTATATGCCTGTAGCTGATAACGAATCGGCCGAAGGACGAAGCTGCAACAGAAGGACAGAAATTATTATGGCTCCCAAACTGGATAAATTATTCCGGATATTACAGTGATATAGCATCATAGCGGGAAAAGAACAAAATCAACAACCTTTATTCCTATCAACTGTTATATTTAAAATATTAATGGATTAAAATCTTATTATAGTATTAAATAAAATGATTATCCGCATAATGTCCGTTGATTTATTGAACATCATATGAAT
>JAJPZJ010000155.1 GCA_021204405.1 Tannerellaceae bacterium
CCCCGCGCAGGCGGGGACCGCATGAGAACCGGCTGTTTCAACCCTTTAATAGTAGGAAAACCGTTCCTTCCTTTGCGGTCCCCGCCTGCGCGGGGAACTACGTCTTTTTATTCTTGTTTTTATATTGCCGGTAAGCATTTCACCCGGTAAGCATTTTTTGGACGGAATGCAACCCTTACAGGGAAATCGCTATATCCAAACCTCCTGAACATACATAGATCTACCTGAGTGCGCAAACAATCCTTTTACTTACTTGTTTCTTTAGCATATCTGCCGGAACTAAAAGATAGATGGAAAAAGAAAAACATTTTATCAACCGTGCCAACTGGTTACGGGCTGCTGTACTCGGGGCGAATGATGGTATCCTATCCACCTCAAGTATTGTTATAGGAGTAGCTGCGGCTACTACAGTAAGGGAAACCATTGTCCTATCGGCCGTAGCTGGGCTGGTAGCCGGTGCCTGTTCGATGGCTGCCGGCGAGTTCGTGTCGGTAAGCTCGCAGACCGATGTGGAATGTGCCGACCTCGAACGTGAACGGCTGGCACTCGAAACCAACCCGGAGGGCGAACTGGATGAACTGACCGAAATTTATAAGCAACGGGGGCTGGCGCCTTCACTGGCCCGTACGGTAGCTGTTGCCCTGATGGAATATGATGCACTCGGCGCCCATGCACGCGACGAACTGGGTATCCACGACATGACCAAGCCCTATCCTTTCCAGGCAGCCTTTGCCTCGGCGGCTGCTTTTATCTTCGGCGGCATATTGCCCCTGTTGGTTTCTATTTTTGCACAAGTAGAAGATATGATTATTTGCCAGTATACTTTTGCTATTTTGTTCCTGACCTGTTCCGGGCTGATCGCTGCTTACCTGGGAGGAGCAAACATCCTTCGTGCCGTAGGACGTATTTGTTTCTGGGGTACGGTAGCTATGGCTGTCTCGGCATTTGTAGGGTATCTTTTTGGTGTACATATTGGTTAAGTATTCAACTTTTCTTGAAAAAATTAACAGTTCTTTATATTCCTCTTTTTTATTTTGCAGCGTGTATGTATAATCATTGAAAAATAACTTTAAAACCAAGGAGGAATTTTTATGATAGTATCTATACTTAACTCTAAACCAATTAAACTATTCTTATTTCTTCTATTATTGGGATTCATTTCCCCGGACCTTTACGCCACAACCACCCATGCATCCGATACCACCCAAGGCGTACTGTTATATACCCCTTATGTAAAGATCTCAGTGCCTCCGGGCGAATCCATTGACTACAGTATTGATGTGATTAACCATACCGCAGAAGTGATCAATGCCGATATTTCGCTGGAAGGCATGCCCCGTAGCTGAGAGACGGAGATCAAGTGCGGCGGATGGATCGTTAACCAGCTGGCCGTATTGCCGGGAGAAAGCAAAAACTTCTCACTCAAAGTAGAAGTGCCCCGGAAAGCAAATAAAGGAACTTACAATTTCAAGGTCTTAGCGAAAGAACTGGCCGAACTTCCGTTGAGTATTACCGTATCCGAACAGGATACTTACCAGACCGAGTTTACCACCAAACAACCCAATATGCAGGGCAACAGTAAAACCAATTTCCAGTTTAATGCCTCCCTGCGTAACCGTACGGCCGAGCAGCAGGTATATGCCCTTACGGCTGATGCTCCCCGTGGCTGGAATGTGGTGTTTAAGATCAGCGGCCGCCAGGTATCATCGGCATTGGTGGAACCGGGTGCAACCGAAACGGTCAGCATCGAAATGACACCCCCCGCTACGGTAAGCACAGGCACCTATAAAATACCGGTAAAAGCAGCCACCCTGCAAACAGCTGCTGAGATCGAACTCGAAGCTGTCATAATCGGCTCTTACCAACTGGAACTTACTACGCTCCGCGGATTGCTGAGCCGGGATATCACCGCCGGTGAAACCAAACGGCTCGACCTGCTTGTGAAAAACGAAGGTTCGGGCGAATTGAAAGATATCCAGTTATCGGCCGGTCGCCTGGCCGACTGGGAAGTCTCTTTTGAGCCTGCTACCATCGAACGGCTGAATGCCGGCGAGTCAACCGAGGTAAAAGCAATTGTAAAAGCCTCTAAAAAGGCATTACCGGGCGACTATGTGGTTAAGATGGAGGCTAAAAACCCGGAAGCCAATGCCTCGGCCGAATTCCGGATGACCGTGAAAACCTCGGCGTTGTGGGGATGGCTCGGGTTGCTGATTATTGTACTGGTACTCGGAGGCCTGTTCTGGCTTTTCCGCAAATACGGAAGGAGGTAAGCCATGGGCGAACCTGTGATCGTACTTTCCGGATTAACCAAACAATATGGAACCTTCACAGCGGTAAACAACCTTACCCTTACCATCCGGAAGGGAGAAATATTTGGCCTGTTAGGCCCTAACGGAGCCGGTAAATCCACTACCATCCTGATGATGCTGGGACTTACCGATCCTACCGCCGGAAGCGTGACCGTATGCGGTATTGATGCAACCCGCTCGCCGATTAAAGTGAAAAAGAAGGTAGGCTACCTGCCGGAAGATGTTGGATTTTACGACGACCTCACCGGGCTGGAAAACCTGGTGTATACCGGCCGGCTGAATGGCCTTTCCCGCGATGAGGCCCGCCGCAAAGCCTTATCCCTTATTGAAAGGGTGGGCCTGGCCGGGCATGAGAATAAAAAAGCCGGCAAATACTCCCGGGGTATGCGCCAGCGGCTGGGCCTGGCGGATGTGTTAATCAAAGCTCCCGAAGTGATTATACTCGACGAACCTACTTCCGGCATCGACCCCGCCGGCGTACGCGGGTTTATCGACCTGATCCGTACCCTTAGCCGTGAGGAGGGACTGACGGTGCTTTTTTCCTCCCACCACCTCAGCCAGGTACAACAGGTGTGCGACCGGATAGCCCTCTTCTCGGCCGGTACGCTACTGGCCGACCTCGAACTGGCCACCCTGGTAGCAGAGGGGAAACAACTGGAAGATATCTATAACTATTATTTTGAAGGAAGAACAGCGCAATGAGCCATATCGAACACCCCTTCCGAGTAATTGTAAGCAAAGAAATAGCCGACCATATACGCAACTGGCGGTTCATCATCCTGGTAACGATCCTGGCATTAACCTGTATGGGTTCCCTGTATACGGCGCTCACCAGTATGAGTTCCGCGGTTAAACCCGGCAATGCCAACGACACCTTTGTATTCTTGAAACTGTTTACCGCTTCCGACGGAACTCTGCCCTCGTTTATGGTCTTTATCGGTTTCCTGGGCCCTTTGCTGGGAATTGGTTTAGGGTTTGATGCCATTAATTCCGAACAAAATAAAGGGACACTGAGCCGGGTCCTTTCACAGCCCATTTACCGTGACTACCTGATCAATGCCAAATTCGTGGCTGCCCTGGTAGTGATAAGTACCCTTTTGTGTATGCTGGGCTTACTGGTAATGGCCTGTGGACTGATCGCCATCGGGATTCCTCCTACACTGGATGAATTCCTGCGGATGCTTGCCTTTATTGTAGTAAGTATCTTTTATGTAGCCTTTTGGCTCAACCTGTCGATCTTCTTTTCCATCCGTTTCCGGCAGGCGGCTACATCGGCACTGGCCGGTATCGCCGTATGGTTGTTTTTCAGTGTATTCTATACCCTGATACTGAATCTGGTAGCTAAAGCCATCAGTCCCGGAGCCATGGCGTCTATGTCGCAACAGTTCAACTACCAGAAGCTGATGTTCAACCTGATGTGTTTTTCACCCAACGAACTGTTTAACCAGGCTACCACCACGTTGCTGATGCCAACCGTCCGTAGCCTCGGCCCGTTAACCATGCAACAGATGCAGGGTGCACTGCCCAGTACCCTATCATTAGGGCAAAGCCTGCTGGTTGTATGGCCACAACTTACCGGACTGATTGCCGTTACACTGGTTTGCTTTGGCCTTTCTTATGTTACCTTTATGCGCCGTGAAGTACGTGCCAGGTAACTACCCGGTTGGTTTTGGCAAGCTATTTGCAGGTTTCCTAACAGCTATCCGCAAAGACGCACATATCTATTTGATTACACCCGGGTATAATAAGTATTTCACCCAGGTATAATAAGTATTTCACCCAGGTATAATCTCTTATAGGTGTAATTCTTTTAGCTTACCATACAGCAAACAAAGAATTACCCAACAGGAAACTGAATGTTGCTTGCCTGCACTAAACGGATACAACCTATCTTCCGGCTGTTTATCGGAGGGTAAATGCATATACATTCCCTCCGAAATCAGTTACAATCATAACGCCTCCCGACAGGGCTGCGGTACTGAATAAAGGAGCACCGGTTGTATGGCTCCAGGTTATTTCACCTGATTCGGGATTTAATCCATACAAAGTACCGTCGGAAGCACCTATATAAACCCGGTTACCCACCCTACGGGGCTGGTTTCTACTGTAGCAAACGGATAGCGGGTGTAAGGAGCGGTGTAAATCAGTGCAGGACGCGTAGCCGATATCCATGCCATTTCGAGTGTTTCCCGGTCGAGTGCCACAACCCCTTGTGCAGCCGTACCGAAAATAATTTTCGAACCTGTAAGGAGTGGGTAGAGGTTACATCTACCGAACAGGGCAATTCTTTCCTTACAATGATCTGCCCGTTTTCGGCATGCAGGATAAAAAAAGATTTTCCGGAAATCAGATAGATCAGCCCATCATAGATAGCGGCCGAAGCTCCCCGGTTGCTCAATCCGCCGGTAGCCTGTGTCCATAGCAGTTTACCGGTGTGCAGGTTGTTGGCATATAATCCCCGCCACTGTGCGCCGGATAGCAGGATGTCGTTGCCAATCGCCAGGGTGGAAGTTGTCCCTTCGGCCTGGCTCCATTCCGTGTTGTTCCACAATGGTTCACTGGTCTGGCATTGGAAAGTGCCCAGCCCTTTGCCGGTTCCGGCATATACAATGCCATTGGCGGTAACCAATCCTTCCACCAGGGCAGGCAGGTGATCTACCGCTAGTTTCTTTTCCCAATGTAACAGGCCGGTTACAGCATCTATGGCATAGAGGTAACCTGCTGCATCCTGTGCAAAAATAAGCCCGCTACCGGCAATGATCGTATTCTTAACGGAGTTACGTACCGGGTATTTCCAGCGTAAAGAGCCTGTGTACCCGTCAAGACAATACACAAAAGCCTGTCCCCGGAGATTTTCATCAACAGAAGCAACGTATACAGCTTCCTGGTAAATCAGGGGAGAACTCATATATAAATTAGCCCCTGTATTATATTATCCATACCAGTGAAGGAGTTCCATTACCTGATGGGTTTACTATACTACCTGTATGTTGGGGATTGCCTAACAGGTTGCACCAGTCGTCACCAAAGGGCAAGCGTCCGGAGGTGTAGCCTTGGTATACAAAAGAGGCGGTAGTGGTTGCTGTTGTACCATCTGCCAGGTTTGCCTCTACAGTTATTTCTATCTCTTTGCCGGTATCTTTAGGGGTGAAAGGAATAACAGCGTACCAGCTCCAGTCGGTCTGCCGGGTAAGTGGTTTCTTTTTAAGCCGTATGGTGTTGCCTGTCCGGCAGGAGTAGGTAAGGCTTTGTATAGAGGTTGTTGAGGCATAGCTGTTTACCACAAGGGGTACACTGCCGCCGGGAAGTACCGGGGCCGTATGATTAGCTACTGAAGCAATTTGCAGCAGGGGGTCAATATAGCTGTAACGTAGCTCGGATTGTAGCTTTCCTTGCCGGTCAACCCGCAACAGGCGGTAGGCCGACGTAGAGTGGTCTATTCCGCCTTTATCTACGGTGGATGTACTGATCGCCAATACATTTCCCTGCTGTTTCATATAATTAATATGCCAGTGGCCAAACAACCAGGCTGTCAGGTTGTGCTGGTTCAGCTCTATTGGACGGCTACTGCCGGCCGGGAACAGGAATGTATCATCTTGGCTCAACAGGTCGTAGTTAAACATTACCACAGGCTTTCCTGCCGGAACCAGTGCCAGGTCGTTACGCAGCCAGTTGGCTACCTGTTCCTGGGTATAGGAAGGGGGAAAATCGCCGTTTGGCATCGGGGTAACTACATAATGGACATTCCCGGCCTCGAATGAATAATATACCGGCCCATACATACTTTCAAACAAGGCTTCACCGTAAGGGCCGGCTACCAGGTCGTGGTTGCCGATGCAATAATATACCGGCCTACCCATATTACCGGTGTTCATAAGCCGGATATGTGCCTGTAATCCTTTTTCATAACAGATATCCCCCGTATGGATAATAAATGCTACCTGTTCGTTGGCGGCATATTGCCGTAAGTCGTTTGTCCATCGCTCATTTCCTTTCATACCGGAGATTTCCGTATCTGTGATTTGTATAAAAGAATGATCGCCTTTCGTACCGATCTTTCCGGTGACAGGGCGGAGGGCAAAGTTATAACTTCCGGTTGTATCCTCTATGGGCTGGTAGTAGTTGGCGGGAGCGTAGTAACCGGAAGGGGTGGTAACAGTAATAAACCTTTCCCCGGTATGACCGGGTAAAGTAAAAGTACCGGTAGCATCGGCTTGTACTACATGTAATCCATCTGATACGGCAATTCCCCGGAGTACTTTTTCACCCGGATCATATTGCCCGTTGTTATTACTATCGATAAATACACGGCCGGTATGTTGGCCGGTGGTATGAAAAGGTAAGGCTGCTGCCAGTACAAAGGCTGCAAATAATTTCTTCATATGCGTTTCCATTCAGTGTAAAAGAGTTTTTTTCAGTAAGAGGTGGCTAAAGTAATAAAAAAAGAAGGGAGCCTGGTAAAACTGCCAGGTGATTTTGAGTGCCGGTAGTAGTATTCAACCTGATCCGGCAACTGTAAGCTGAAAAGATTTGTTATTGTTATAGCAACAGGTACCCGTACCGTATATAGGCAACGTAACTATTAATTATATAATACCCGTATGAAAAAGAATTTTTTTAAGCTCAGTACAGAACAGTTGAAAGAGATTGCCCATGCCCTCCAGCATAAGGTAGAAGTAGGTTTAAGTGAAGAGCATTCGGAGGTACAGTGTATCCCCACTTTTGTATATCCTGGTAAAGAACCTGTAAGCGGCAGTGCGGTGGTACTCGACCTGGGTGGCACCAACTACCGGGTGGCAACCGTGGATGTGGATAAAAACAAGGCGATGATCCATCTTGAAAACGGATGGAAAAAAGACCTGTCGGTAATGAAAACGCCCGGTTTTACCCAGGACGCTCTTTACAAGGAGCTGGCCGACCCGATCTGTGAAACCAAACGCGATAAAGAGATGCCGGTTGGCTACTGTTTCTCTTACCCGGCCGAATCGACTCCTGATGGCGATGCTGTATTATTACGCTGGACTAAAGGGGTGGATATTCCTGAAATGGTAGGAAAGCCGGTGGGCAAAACCCTGCTCGACTACCTCAACCAGGTAACTATTCCCCGTTTCTCCAGTATTAAAGTAATAAACGATACGGTAGCCAGCCTTTTTGCCGGCCTGACCGAACCCGATTACGATGCTTATATCGGGCTGATTGTAGGTACAGGTACGAATATGGCCACTTTTATAGATACCAGTAATATCCCTAAGCTGGCCGGTAAACAGGTGCCGGCAGGTATGATCCCTGTCAACCTGGAGTCGGGTAATTTTATACCGTCCCACCTTACCTCCATCGACGATACGGTAGATGCCTGTTCGGGTACAGCCGGCATGCAACGGTTTGAAAAAGCTGTATCGGGTATGTACCTGGGTGAAATCCTGCAGGCCGTATTCCCTTCCGGCGAATTTGAAGATGCGTTTGATGCCCGGAAACTTACTACAATTATCAGTTACCCGGATATCCACAAGAAGAAATATGTACGGGTAGCCCGCTGGATTTACCGCCGGTCGGCTAAACTGGTAGCTGCCACGCTGGCCGGATTAATCCTGGTGATCCTTTCACACAATCCGGATGTCAAACGGATACGCCTGATTGCCGAAGGTAGCCTCTTCTGGAGTGAAGACCGCAAAGGTAAAAACTACAAAGACCTGGTGATCGAACAACTCTACCAGTTACTGGCAGAACTGGGTCATCCGGGTATTGCCGTGCATATCCATAAAATGGATAATGCCAACCTGATTGGTACGGCTATTGCAGCGTTGTCTTAATGAGTGAAGCCGAAAAACTCAGGTCCCCGTGGATGTTAAATTCTTCTTGCGTCTGATACCCTGCAAGGGTTTAAAGCAATCGTAGATCGGCCTTAGCCAACAACCCAGGGTTGAGCCCACGGCGATACCCTGGGTAAGAAGATAATAAACTAAAACCCCTGTAAGGATTTCATTTTTTCATTCATGTATTTTTGAGCGTTTGTGATGCTTAATCCATGGATATGGGAATTAGGTCTCTTTTTTGTATATTTAGCCACCTTTACTTTAAACTAAAATAATATGAAAAGACGGACTTTCCTTAAATCCTCCTTCCTGTTGACTGCTACCAGTGTGCAGCATACGGTAACCGGCCGGCCGGATCTTTCGGATGGGCAGGAACAAATGCAAGAGAAAAAGCTACTGTAAACAAGCAACCCCATATCTTCCTGATCATGACCGACCAGCACCGCTACGATGCACTGGGATGTATGGGGAATCCGGTGGTACAGTCGCCCCATATTGATGGGCTGGCTGGTGAAGGTACCCTGTTTGTTTCGGGCTATAGTTCATTCCCCAGTAGCACACCGGCACGGGCCGGATTACTTACAGGTATGTCGCCCTGGCATTATGGAATGTTGGGATACGGAAAAGTAGCTGCTACCTATAGGTACGAAATGCCCCGTATGTTGCGAAACCTGGGGTATTACACCTATGGTATCGGTAAAATGCACTGGTTTCCACAACGCTCCCTGCATGGTTTTCATGGTACACTGCTCGACGAGAGTGGCCGGGTGGAAGATGACGGGTTTGTAAGCGATTACCGGAAATGGTTTGCCGGCCAGGCTCCCGGAATCGACCCGGATGCAACAGGGGTTGGCTGGAACGATCATGCGGCTGGTGTATATAAACCCGACGAACATTTACATCCGACAGCCTGAACAGGGCAGATGGCAACATCGTTGATTGAAGAATATAATGAGGATAAACCACTTTTTCTGAAAGTCTCCTTTGCCCGTCCGCACAGCCCTTATGACCCGCCGCAGCGTTATCTGGATCTATATAAAGAGGTAGATATCCCTGCTCCCCGGAAAGGCGGCTGGTGTACGGAATATCCTGAGCCTACCGATCCGTTACAGGCTGCTAAAGATGCTCCTTTCGGCAACTTTGGCGATGCGTATGCACAAAATGCAAGGAGGCATTATTATGCCAATATTACTTTTATAGATGAGCAGGTGGGCCGTATGATCGAAGCCCTGAAAGCAAAAGGCATGTATGACCACACACTGATCTGTTTTACTTCCGACCATGGAGATATGCTGAGCGACCACCATCACTGGTGGAAGACCTATCCTTATGAAGGGTCGGCCCATATTCCTTATATTGTTAAATGGCCGTTGGGTATCCCTGCTGTTGTTCCGGTCGGGGCCAGCCTTGTACAGCCGGTAGAGTTACGCGACTTTCTGCCTACCTTCATTGAGATAGCCGGCGGCGAAGTACCTCCTGATATGGATGGGCAATCCTTGCTTTCGCTTGTACGGCAACCCAATCCGGTATGGCGCAGGTATATAGACCTTGAACATGCAACCTGCTACCGCCCTGAAAATTATTGGTGTGCCCTTACCGACGGACATATCAAATATATCCAGAACTTCCATACCGGCGGCGAGCAGTTGTTCGACCTTGTAAACGACCCGGCCGAATTGTATGAACTATCGTCCGACCCGGATTGGCAGGAGGTGCTGGCTCAATGGCGTGCCTATATGGTACAGCATTTGCAGGAGCGGGGAGAGGGGTTTGTAAAAGCCGGGCAACTGGTGCAACGTGCCACCACCTTGTTGTATAGCCCTCATTATCCGGAAGGTTGAGGTAACTTTTTATTTATCAGGTTTTCTACTATCGGTAAATTATAAGTAAGGTTACTATTTCTCCTATCTTTGTGAAAAAATAATCCATATGGCTGGCAGATAAAAAAGCTGTTCAGCCTGTAAAACATAGAAGTATACATATGAAAAATACGGTTATTCCTTCTTTCCCTTTTGGTATTGGCTGGTATTTTATATGGAGGAACTTTATATATGTTTGATGTTTCCCTGAAATTGTTTGATGTTTCCCTGAAATCGAAAGTAACCTTAACAGATGAGGAAGATTCGTATGCCTATCTTTTTGAACATCCTTATATGGAGGCCTGGATAGATAGTCTGCGCAAGGAAGATGCTTTACGGGATACATTTATTACATCGGTAGACGGCCGCCGGCTCCATGCTTTGTATATACGGGCGGCCACAGGATCTCCTCATACTGCCCTCATTGTCCATGGGTATACTGATAACGCTATCCGTATGCTGATGATTGGCCACCTGTATAACCACGAATTAGGCTATAATGTGCTACTTCCCGATTTACACGCACATGGAAAAAGCGATGGGCAGTATATCCGGATGGGATGGAAAGACCGCCTGGATGTAATGAAATGGATCGATATTGCCACAGAATTATATGGAGATACCACGCAAATGGTAATTCATGGAATCTCTATGGGAGCAGCTACTACTATGATGGTGTCGGGAGAGCCGCTTCCGGAGAATGTGAAATGTTTGGTTGAAGATTGTGGTTATACAAGTGTGTGGGATGAGTTTGGTTATATACTGAAAGATGATTACGGGTTATCTGCCTTTCCTCTCTTATATACCACTTCTTTCTATTGCAAATTGAAAAACAACTGGAGTTTTAAAGAAGCCTCTTCTATGGAGCAGGTAAAAAAATGTAGCTTACCCATGTTTTTCATTCATGGAGATAAAGATACGTATGTGCCTACCGGGATGGTGTATGAGGTATATGAAGCCAAACCAGGAGAAAAAGAATTATGGATACTTCCCAGAGTGGGACATGCCATGGCTTACTGGGATTATACAGCTGAATATGTAAAACGAACAAAAGACTTTGTGATGCGATATCTGAAGTAAACTTTCTTTTTGTTTTGACATGAATATGTAAGTGGAAATTGTTGATAAATGGTTTTTTATAAGAGGATTTATCGGTTGATCTCTATTGGAAAAAGAAATGAAATGTGTTGTTTTACTTGGTTTTGCTATCGATTAAGGATACTTTTGCCGGAGTTTTCTGGGGTTCATTGAGTAATGGTGGTTAAAATATGAGAAAAATGGAGTTTTTTACATGATTGTGTAAATATACACAAGAATAATGTATCAATCTTATTGCCGGGAGGCGTATATTTGCAGTATAATTTTCAAGCTTCAATGGTTAAGTAAACTGTTTTATAACAAGAAGATTTTTTTTCATAACTCAATGTCATAATTCTTGTATAGCAAAGTAAGTTGTATTTAGAAAAAGGGAATTAATAGGTTTTTAAGGTAAAGTAAGATTTAGGTTATCAATTACAAAAGAGGCTACCCCAGTAGAATAGGGTAGCCTCTTTTTTTGTATATACGGCATAAAAAACTCCTTTTTCTGTAAATAACTGATCACGTTTCAACTGATTCGGATATATTTCCAATAGCTTCCACCCTTTTTCGTAAAACCCACAAAATAAGGCTGTTTACCCTAGGTAATACCAGGAGAAAAGAATATATTTAGAGAGCGATGATCTCCTGTGGGATGCGAATATAACCTAAAAAAGATCCTATGAAAAAACATGCCTGTCTAATATTCATGATCATGGGGCTGCTCAGCCTGGTCTCGCCCTCTATACACTCGCAGATTAATCTCGAAGACACTGTTATCCGGCTGGACGACATCATGGTGATCGGGTATGCTACCGGAAGCCGGGCTACCATTTCCGGAGCAGTCGATAAAATAACCGAACCGGATATGAACAAAAGTCCCGTATTAACTCCCCTGGATGCAATCCGTGAACGAATAGCCGGAGTAATTATAACGCCTGCCAACAATGGGCCGGCTGTATTATCTTCTGTCCGTATCCGGGGTACTACGTCGCTCACCGGAGGAAATGATCCCCTTATCATCGTCGATGGTGTATTTGGAAATATAAATACCCTCAACAGTATTTTTCCAGCCGATATAGAAAGTTTTACAATATTGAAAGATGCCTCGGAGACGGCTCAATACGGTTCACGTGGTGCTTCAGGAGTAATAGAGATCGCTACGAAAAAAGGAACCAATCAACCCCTCACAGTTACTTACTATAGGAGCATGGGTATTGAGCATGTAGCTCATAACCTGAACATGCTGTCGGGCAATGAATACCGCCTGTTAGCCCGGAAGCAGGGAGTAGAATTTATAGATCTGGGCAATAACACCAATTTCATCCGGGAAATGACACATCCCGGACTTGTACATAATCATCATTTGGCAGTGGGTAGCGGAACATCTAACTCAAATTATAGGGTATCTTTGGGATGGACCGATAGGGAAGGGGTAGTACGCAACAACCACTCCCGTAATTTTACACTTAAAGCCGATATAAGGCAAACGGCATTGGAAGGCCGGTTGGCTGTCGATTTCGGCCTGTTTGGGTCCTTACTCAAAAATAACTATTTGTTTGATTTTCAAAAAACATTCTATTCTGCCGCCGCTTTTAATCCTACATTTTCCAAGCACAGGAATAAGGAAACAGGAGCATGGGACCAGCTATCCTATGCTAGCCAGATTGCTAACCCACTGGCATGGTTAACAGTAGACGACGATGAAGATAATGCCCATATCAATGTACATGGAAAGATCAATTTTTCCTGACAGATGCGTTAAAAGTTTCTGCCTTCGGATCCTATACTTATAATATGATCGAAAATTCCCAATATCTTCCTACAACTGTTTGGGGGGAACGGGCAGGCTTACCGGGGAACCGGGAAAAATGAACACCTGATGGGTAACCTGCTTATAAATTATAAAACAAATACCGGATTACACCTTATTGACCTGGTGGGACTTGCTGAAATCCAGTCGGAGAAACATACCGGATTCTTTACAACAGCAACTAACTTTCCAACCGACCAGTTTGGTTATCATAACCTCCAGGCCGGAGCACTCCGCCCGTGGGAGGGAACCGGTTCATCTTATGAAGTGCCCACCTTAGTCTCTTTTATGGGACGCATCCACTACATGTTCCAACGCAGATATATTGCCACGGTGAATGCACGCGCAGACGGTTCCTCGAAAGTTGGTAGAAACAATAAATGGGGTTTTTCCCATCCAGATCGGTAGCCTGGGCTATCCATGAAGAAGCATTTATGAATTCCATACCTGTGGTTAATGAGTTAAAACTGCGGATGGGCTACGGCTTAGCAGGTAACCAGAATGCGATAGACTCTTATATCTCTATGCAATTAGTAAAGCCTAATGGTGTTGTTCCCGTAGATGGCTCTCCTACGGTTACGCTAGGAACGATCCGGAATGCTAATCCCGACCTGAAATGGGAAGTCAAGCACACCTTTAATGCGGGAATTGATATGGCTTTATTTACTAACCGCATTTTTTTCAAAGCGGATTATTACTATTCAAAAACCCGGGATATGCTTTACGAATATGAAGTAAGTGTTCCTCCATATATCTATAATACACTTTTAGCTAACTTTGGATCTATGCGGAATACCGGACTTGAGTTCTCTCTCGGGATTATTCCGTTAAATAAAAAAGATATTGAGCTAACTATCAACACAAACCTAACTTTCCAACAAAACAAATTGTTATCCCTTAACGGAATATATAATGGGGAAGCAATGCGGGCACCTCCATATATCAGTGTAGCCGAATTAAACGGAGCCGGCCAGCACGGAGGGGATAACCAGATCGTATATCATATAGTAGGGCAGCCATTGGGAGTATTTTACCTTCCTGAAAGCTCAGGACTTGTAACCGGAGTAGATGGGGGGAATAAATATGGTATAGTTAACCTTTATGAAGGAGAAGATCGCTACATAGCCGGGCAGGTAACCCCTAAAATACTGTTAGGTGCAAATATGGGATTACGTTACCGTGCATTCGACCTTTCTTTACAGGTAAACGGAGCTTTCGGCCACAAAATATATAATGGAACATCCCTTTCATATATGAATATGAATTCCTTTCCGGATTATAACGTACTAAAGAAAGCACCGGAAAAAATATACACGATCTTACTGTAACGGATTACTGGCTGGAGAAAGGAAACTATATTAATATAGACTATCTTACAGTGGGATGGAATATCCCTTCCCGGCTATTCAGAATGAAAAAAGAATCATTCCGCCTTACCTTCTCCATTACCAATCTAGCAACCTTTACAGGCTATTCAGGTTTAACTCCCATGATTAACAGCCTGGTATTGGATCATACACTTGGTTTGGATGATAAACGGAGTTATCCCGTAACACGTTCCTACACACTGGGAATAAGTATGAAATTCTAACAACTAATAAAAATGAAAACTACTCACCTGTATTATATTATCCTGCTACTCGTTGCAGCCTGCTATTGTGGATGTAGTAATTTCTCGACGAAGATCCTAAAGACCAGATTCCGGAAGAAGTATCCCAGGCTACTTTACAAAGTCTTTACCTGAACTATGTTGCCTCTTTATACAATTATGTAGGAGGATATAACGACAGCTAGGGACTACAGGGTACAACCCGGGGAGTGTACGACCTCAATACATTAACCACAGATGAAGCCATGATCCCTACCCGCGGAGGCGACTGGTATGATGGTGGTTTCTGGCAAAGACTTTATTTCCGTGCCTTGGATGCGAGCGACCAGTATATACGGGCAACCTGGGAATATCTTTATAAAGTTATTGCGTTAAGTAATAAATCTATGGAAGTGCTGGAAACCAACAAGTACCGGTTTGATTCTTCCAAAATAGAATCGTATCTGGCAGAGGTAAAAGCATTCAGGGGTATCTATTATTATTATCTGATCGACCTTTTTGCCCGTGTACCTCTCACTACCAGCTCTACTATTCCAATTAAAGAGATTAAACAAAGCGAACGTAGGGAAGTATTTGATTTTGTGGTAGCTGAATTGCAGGAAGCTCTTCCGCTATTAATTAAAGAACATAGCAATAAATTAGGCGAATACTATGGCAGAGTTTCCTATCCGGTAGCCTGCTTTGTGCTGGCTAAACTTATGTTGAATGCAGAGGTTTATACAAATAATAACTGGACAGAACCTGGGCAACCCAACGGTAATTCGATTTGGTTTACGATTGACGGCCGCCAATATAATGCCTGGCAAGCAGTCCTTTACTATTGTGATCAGATCAGTAACACCGGTTATACCCTTTCCTCTACCTACGAATATAATTTCAGCGTATTCAACGAATCTTCCGACGAGAATATCTTTATAATCCCTATGGATAAACGGAGTTATACCAACCAGATGCAATACCTCTTCCGTTCCCTTCATTACAGTCACTCCAACGCTTTGGGATTCGGCAGTGAAAATGGAACTTCGGCTACGCTTACCGTCCTCCGTACTTTCGGATATGATACAGAAGAAACCGATCCCCGTTTCGATATGAATTATTATGCAGGTATTATGTATGACCTTGAAGGGAATGTCATAAAAGATGCATATGGTACAAGCGTAGAATATCTTCCCTGGGAAATAAAACCTGATCTCTCGGGAAGTCCATATGAAAAGATGGCCGGAGCCCGTATGAAAAAATATATTATTGACAAAACCAGCATTAAAGATGGCAAACTAATCGATAATGATATTGTTCTATTTCGATATGCCGATGTATTGCTGATGAAAAGCGAAGCAAAAGTCCGTAATGGAGAAAATGGGGATTCCGAATTGAATGAAGTAAGAGCACGTGTCTCAGCCACTCCCCGTGTAGCTACCCTTGAAACAATTTTCGACGAACGCCTGCTTGAACTAGCCTGGGAAGGATGGCGTCGCCAGGATATGATTCGTTTTGGTAAATACCACCTGCCTTACGACCAGCGCCCACAGGCATCCGGCGAAGAAAACAGGTACACAACCGTTTTCCCTATTCCCCGGAATGTCCTCGAATTAAACCCAAATCTTACTCAGCATACGGGATATAATTGAAAGAGTGGAATAATCCTTAATTATTTGTATCTTGGCTGCATAAACGGATGGTGTTAAGGCAATAAAAATGAAACTACAAGTCCGTCAGATATTGAAAATAGTTCATTTCATTTAAATATACCTATATGCAGATACAGGAATTCATATCCAACTACCGGGAAGCTTTTGGGGCAGAAGCCCAGCTCCCGGTCCTTTTTTTGGTAATGATTATCCGCATAATGTCCGTTGATTTATTGAACATCATATGAATGTTTTA
>JAJPZJ010000080.1 GCA_021204405.1 Tannerellaceae bacterium
CATATGATGTTCAATAAATCAACGGACATTATGCGGATAATCATTTATTATTTTTATTTTGCTGCTCACCTTCTCACTTACCTTATTTTACCGCCGGAAAGACCCTGAATTTCCTACCACATGGTACGAAGGATTTTCTTTGAACCTGTACCACCTGATGGTAGCTATTCAAACAGGCAGTATAGAGAACAAACTAACAGGATGGATAGGCCATTTGCTGGCGGTGGTCTGGATGGTATTTGGGATAGGGCTCGTAGCCTATGTTACTTCCACCATTACCAGTAGCATGACCAAGATTTCCCTCACCTCTGATATCCATTCCCTGGCCGATCTTTCCGGGAAACTGGTTGGAGTGGAAGAAGGAGGCATTGAAGAAAGGTACCTGAGTAACCTGGGTATTGCTACTGTTCCTTACAATAACATCATAGATGCGGCAGAAGGATTATTAAACGACGAAGTAAGTGCAGTAGTTGGGGATGTACCGGTATTGGAGTACTGGATACATACCAACCGGAGTAAAAAACTGGAAGTAACAGGCAATCTTTTCCATCCGGACAAATATGCTTTTGCTGTCTCTCCCGACCATAGCCATTTAATGGATAGTATCTCTCTACAACTAATCAGATTATACGATACGGGAAGGATTAAAAATTAAAGGAGGATTATTTAGGAGTGATTTATGAATAACCTTTCCACTGGTTCGTTTATTTAACATCACTGTAAACACCATATCTTTAAGAGACTAAAAAAGGTTTCATTTTTACCCTAAAAAGTTTTCCCTGGTCAATATGCAACCCACTGCGGGGTTGAAATAATACACACTTGTAGCCTAGGGTATCGCTCGCTACGCTCACTTAACCCTGGGCTAATGCTTAAATTCCCTCAGGGAATTACCTTATGCACTCATTCCCTGAGTTTGTGGGCAGGATTGATTTCCGATTACCCGAAATCCTTTCACGGATATGCCTATAAAACAGCAGATGTATCAGAGAACTTAATAGCCCTGCGGCAATGCGGGAAACAAAGAACTTTAATAAGCCGCCTCATGTACATCCTTCACCGCACGGCCACTGGGGTCGTTCATGTTCTGGAAAGCTTTGTCCCAGGCCAGCGCTTCGGCGGTTGAGCAGGCTACGCTGGGTACCGACGGAACACTGCGGGCCGCACTGTCGCTGGGAAAATGCTCTTCGAAGATGGTACGGTAATAATACTCTTCTTTATTCTGTGGCGGGTTGATAGGGAAGCGCTGAGCTGCCGCTGCCATCTCTTCATCAGACACCTGTTCATTGGTGATCTGTTTCAGGGAATCGATCCAGCCATACCCTACTCCATCGGAGAATTGTTCTTTCTGGCGCCAGGCAATCTCACCGGGTAACAGATGGACAAAAGCCTCACGCAGGATTTTCTTTTCGATCACTTTCCCCGGAGCCATTTTAGCGGCAGGATTCAGTCGCATAGCTACGTCGAGAAATTCTTTATCGAGGAACGGTACGCGTCCCTCCACCCCCCAGGCTGCCAGACTCTTATTGGCCCGCAGGCAATCGTACATATAAAGTTTGCTGATTTTGCGCAAAGTCTCTTCATGGAAGGCTTTGGCATCGGGGGCTTTGTGGAAGTAGAGGTAACCTCCGAACACTTCGTCGGCTCCTTCGCCACTCAACACCATCTTGATACCCATACTTTTGATTACGCGGGCAATCAGGTACATAGGCGTAGAGGCGCGTACGGTTGTTACATCGTAGGTTTCAATATTATAAATCACATCCCGGATAGCATCCAGCCCTTCCTGTATCGTGTAATGGATCTCGTGGTGTACGGTACCTATATAGTCGGCTACTTTCTGCGCAGCTTTCAGGTCGGGAGCATCTTTCAGGCCGATGGCAAATGAGTGAAGCTGGGGCCACCAGGCTTCGGCTTTACCGTCGGTTTCGATCCGTTTAGCAGCATATTTTTTAGCCACTGCCGAGGTTATGGAAGAATCCAGCCCTCCGGAAAGTAATACTCCATACGGAACGTCACTCATCAACTGGCGGTGTACGGCAGCTTCGAGAGCATCGTGCAATTCCTGTACGCTGGCAGGATTATCTTTTACATTTTCATAATCCATCCAGTCACGTTCGTACCATTTAGTCAACTCATTATCCTCACTATAGAAATAGTGTCCCGGAGGGAACTGGTCATATTGGGTAGCATACCCCTCGAACCCTTTCAGCTCGGAAGAAACCATCAGGTGGCCGTTATCGTCATGTCCCATATAGAGGGGGATTACCCCTATAGGATCGCGGGCAATCAGGTAAGTATCTTTTTCTTCATCATACAGGGCAAAAGCAAATATTCCGTTCAGGTCGTCCACACAAGCCACTCCTTTTTTACGGTAGAGGGCAAGGATCACTTCACAGTCCGAACCAGTCTGGAACTCGTAATCATCTTTCAGTTCTTCGCGCAGTTCGCGGTGGTTATAAATTTCTCCATTCACAGTCAGGATATGCTTTCCATCTTTACTGATCAGTGGTTGCCCACCGGAAGCCGGGTCGACAATTGAAAGGCGTTCGTGCGCCAGGATAGCACTGTTGCCGGTATAGATACCACTCCAGTCGGGGCCACGGTGACGGATTCGTTTACTCATCTTCAATGC
Source organism: Tannerellaceae bacterium (assembly GCA_021204405.1). Lineage (GTDB taxonomy): Bacteria > Bacteroidota > Bacteroidia > Bacteroidales > Tannerellaceae > JAJPZJ01. The sequence goes on from JAJPZJ010000080.1 coordinate 2,636, forward strand.
CTGTTGCCGCAGCGCATCTTTCTCTTCGCGGATATTGAATATTGCAGTTATACCACACATAGGATTGCTGGTTTTAAAGTTGACAATTTATTGAATTTGGAGATATTGGTCTATCGCTCCGGCTGCTTTGCGGGCCGAGGCCATGGCACGTACTACAAGGCTGGCACCTGATACGGCGTCGCCACAGGCAAAAACATTGCCGGTACGGGTATAGCCGCTTTCATCGATGGCGATGTTCTTACGGTCGTCGGTAGCCAGTTCGAGTTCTTTCACCAATCCCTCCTGTTCAGGGTGTACAAATCCCATAGCAAGGAATACCAGGTCGGCTTCGATCACCTCCTTTTTACCGGTTAATTTCATTACCGGGCGGCCTCCATCCGCAGCCGGTATCCATTCTACCTCTTCCACCTCTACACCTTTCAGTACATTCCGGTCGCCGATAAAGCGGCAGGAGGCCAGGTTCCAGCACCGTATACACCCCTCTTCGTGGCTACTGCTGGTTTTGAGTACCTGAGGATAGCTCGGCCAGGGAGTATCCGGGTTGTAATGTTCGGGAGGCTGGGGCAGGATCTCAATTTGTGTTACGCTTGCAGCACCGTGGCGGTTGGCTGTACCTACACAGTCGCTACCGGTATCCCCACCACCGATTACCAGTACCTTTTTGCCTTTGGCATTGACCTGGTTTTTGGGAGGGATGGAAATACCTTCGAGGATACGGTTCTGCTGCCCGAGGAATTCAAGGGCAAAATGTACCCCTTTCAGGTTGCGCCCTTCGATAGGCAGGTCGCGGGGCACTTCGGCCCCGATGGCTACACATACGGCGTCAAACTCTTTTACTACCTCTTTTGCCAGGATCTCTTTGCCCACCATTGTGTTTACCCGGAAGTTAATCCCTTCCTCTTTCAGCAGGTTGATCCGGCGGTCGATCACATTTTTACTCAGCTTGAAGTTGGGGATACCGAAACGAAGCAACCCACCGGGCAGTTCGTCTTTTTCGAATACCGTTACTTCATAGCCTTTGCGGTTGAGCTGGTTGGCGGCTACCAGTCCGGCAGGCCCACTACCAATTACCGCTACCCGTTTGCCGTTACGCACAGGTTTAACCGGTTTGATATATCCTTCGCGGAAAGCAGCTTCGATAATAGCTGCTTCATTCTCGCGGCAGGTTACGGCAGCGTCGGCACTGAGTTTAAGCACACAGCTTTTCTCACACAAGGCAGGGCATACGCGGCCTGTAAACTCCGGAAAGTCGCAGGTAGTTTCCAGCACCTGGTAAGCCTCTTTCCAGCGTCCTTTGAAAAGGAACTCCTGCCATTCGGGTTGCTTGTTGCCCAGCGGGCAGGCCCAGTGGCAGAAAGGAACCCCACAGTCCATACAGCGGGAGGCCTGTTTGCGCCGGTCGCTGCTGTTGAGGGTTTGTTCTACTTCACTAAAATCTTCCAGTCTCTCGTGGATGGGCCGGTAACCGGCCTCTTTTCTATCGATGGTAAGGAATGCTCTCGGATTTCCCATTGTAATAAATTCTTTATTCGTTACTTGTCGTGTTGATCAATAGTCTCTCTGCATTTCTGCGATCTTCATCTGCAATTTCTTCATTTGCTCTTCCTGTAGCACCTTTTTGTATTCGATCGGTACTACCTGGATGAATTCGGAGATATATTTATCCCAGTTCTCCAGGATAAGGCCCGCCAGATGGCTTCCGGTATAATGATAATGCTTCCGGATCAGCTCATGCAACTCTTTACGGGAAGCACTGTCTTCCAATAAGGGCAGTTCAACCATCTCCATATTACAATAGAAATCAAAATCGCCGGCTTTGTTCCATACATAGGCTACTCCGCCACTCATACCGGCGGCGAAGTTGCGCCCGGTTGTACCCAGTACGACCACACGGCCACCGGTCATATATTCACAGCAATGGTCGCCCACCCCTTCTACTACAGCAATTGCTCCACTGTTACGTACACAGAAACGTTCGCCTACACGGCCGTTGATATATACTTCTCCACTGATGGCACCATATAATAAGGTGTTACCGGCAATGGTATTGTCTTCGGCTACAAAAGTAGAGCGGATCGGTGGCATTACACTGATGCGTCCGCCGCTCAGTCCTTTACCCAGGTAGTCGTTGGCTTCACCTTCCAGGCGGAAGTTCACACCATGGGCCAGAAAAGCTCCGAAGCTCTGTCCGGCCGATCCTTTGAATTTAATATTGAGTGTCTGGTCGGGCAAGCCGGCGTTGCCGTAGCGTTTGGCTATTTCGCCGGAGAGCATCGTTCCGACCGAGCGGTCTGTATTGGTAATGGCATAATCCAACGAGATCTCTTTGCCCGATTCGATAGCCGGTTGTGCATGGCGGATGATATCCACATCTTTTACGGCTGTGATCTCATGCACCTGGTCGGTGGTTTTACGGATCGGCGTATGGGCTGCCTGTTCGGGGAAATGAATGAGTTTACTGAAGTCCAGCAGATCGTGTTTCACCACTCCATCGGAAGGTTTGCGCTCGATCAGTTCGGTACGTCCGATAATATCGTCGAGTTTGCTATACCCCATCTCTGCCAGGATCTCCCGCACCTCTTCAGCCAGATAATTGAAGAAGTTCACCAGGTATTCGTAGCGGCCGATAAAACGTTTACGTAACTCTTCATCCTGCGTAGCTACCCCTACCGGGCAAGTGTTCATATGGCATTTACGCATCATTACACATCCCAGTACAATCAGCGCTGAGGTGGCAAAGCCATATTCTTCGGCACCCAGCAACGCCATCAGTACGATGTCGCGCCCGGTTTTCAACTGTCCGTCGGTTTGCAGGCGGACCTGGCCGCGCAGGCTATTGAGAACCAGCGTTTGCTGCGTTTCCGACAGCCCCAGCTCGGGTGATATCCCGGCATAGCGGATGGAGCTGACCGGCGAGGCTCCCGTACCACCTTCCGCCCCGGAAATAATAATACGGTCGGCCTTTGCTTTAGCTACTCCGGCAGCGATTGTACCGACCCCAGTTTCGGCTACCAGTTTTACACTGATCTCGGCCTGCGGGTTCACATTCTTAAGGTCAAATATCAATTGTGCCAGGTCTTCGATCGAATAAATATCGTGGTGGGGAGGCGGCGAGATAAGCGAGATACCCGGTATGGAATGACGGGTTTTAGCGATAATATCGTTTACCTTATACCCCGGTAGCTGTCCCCCTTCACCCGGTTTCGCTCCCTGGGCCACTTTGATCTGGATCTCGTCGGCATTGACCAGGTATTCGGTTGTTACACCAAAACGGCCGGACGCTACCTGTTTGATAGCCGAACGCATCGATAAACCATCTTCGCGTGGCTGGAAACGGGTAGGATCTTCCCCTCCTTCTCCGGTGTTACTGCGGGCATGTATCTTATTCATGGCTATAGCCATGGCTTCGTGGGCTTCGCGGCTGATTGAACCAAAGCTCATAGCGCCGGTAACAAAACGTTTCATAATATCGACAGCCGGTTCAACCTCTTCCAGGGCGATCGGTTTCTGTTTCTTAAAGGTCAGGAAGTCACGCAGGAAGATCGGAGCTTCTTTTTCATCCACCAGGCGGGAGTATTCCTTGAATTTCTTATAGCTTCCCAGGCGGGTAGCCAGTTGCAGGGTAGCAATAGTTTCCGGGTTCCAGGCATGTTTCTCACCGTCTTTACGGAAACTGTAAATTCCTTTATGTTCGAGTAATCCTTCCGGTTCTTTTCCGAAAGCTCCGGTATGCAGGGTGGTTATGTCTGCCGACAGCTCTTCCAGGCGTACGCCCCCTATATTGCTGGCCGTTCCACCGAAATAGGCACGGGTCAGTTCTTCACTCAATCCTACTGCCTCGAACAGTTTGGCGCCCCGGTAACTACGAATGGTACTGATACCCATCTTACTCATTACCTTAAAGAGCCCTTTACAGATAGATTTGATATAGTTCTTTTCGGCTGTTGCATAGTCGAGCTGTACTTCCTGCTTTTTCACCAGGTCACTCAGTATCGCAAAGGCCATATAAGGGTTGATGGCACTTGCTCCGTAACCCAGCAGGAGGGCGGCATGCATCACTTCGCGTATTTCGCCACTTTCCGAGATAAGGGCAGTCTGTACGCGTTTCTGTACCGAGATCAGGTGATGGTGCACAGCACTCACCGCCAGCAACGAAGGGATAGGTGCCAGTTTGCTGCCGACCGTACGGTCGCTCAGGATAATATAGTTTACTCCTTCATCCACCGAACGCTCGGCATCTTTACACAGTTGTGCAATTGCCTGCTTCATCCCTTCGGCACCGCGTGTCACTTCGAATACGGTTGGCAGTTTAATCGCTTTAAATCCTTTGTAACGAATGTTACATAACAGGTCAAGCTGGGTATTGGTAAGGATCGGATGATTGAGGCGCACCATTTTACAATGGTTTTCGTCCGGTATCAGGATGTTCTTGCCTACTGCCCCGATATATTCGGTAAGGCTCATTACCAACTCTTCACGGATCGGGTCGATCGGCGGGTTGGTTACCTGGGCAAACTGCTGGCGGAAGTAATTAAACAAGAGCTGCGGACGGTCTGACAAAACAGCCAGGGGTGAGTCGTTACCCATCGAGCCGGTTGGTTCGGCTCCGCTGATAGACATCGGAACGATAATCTTCTCCACATCTTCGCGGCTATAGCCAAAGGCACGCAATAATTTGTCGTAACCCGGCATCATATTCTCCACTTTACGCCCGGATTTCAGTTCATCAAGCTCCACCCGGTTATTCGACAGCCATGTTTTATAAGGTTTTGCTTCCGAAAGCTGTTTTTTCAATTGCCCATCGTAATAAATCTCTCCTTTTTCGGTATCGACCATAATGATCTTACCCGGTTGCAGGCGGCCTTTTTCTTTGATCTCGCTGGGTTCGAAGTCCATTACCCCCACTTCAGAAGCAACCATCATCATATCGTTTTTGGTAATAAGGTAACGGGCCGGGCGTAATCCGTTACGGTCTAGCATACCACCGGCATAACGGCCGTCGCTGAACAGCAGGGCAGCAGGACCATCCCAGGATTCCATCAGGATGGAGTGATATTCGTAGAAGGCTTTTAAATCGTCGGATATCGGGTTCTTTTCGTTAAAACTCTCCGGTACCAGCATAGTCATAGCATGTGGCAGGCTCATACCCGATGCAACCATAAACTCAAGTACATTGTCAAGCGAAGCACTGTCGCTCATGCCCGGCTGTACGATCGGGCGTATATCCTGTATGTTTTCAATACGGGGTGACGAAAGTACACTCTCACGCGCTTCCATCCACCCGCGGTTACCCTGTACGGTGTTGATCTCGCCATTGTGCGCCAGTAAACGGAAAGGTTGTGCCAGGCTCCAGGCAGGGAACGTGTTTGTACTGAAACGGGAGTGTACCAGGGTAATCCCACTGGTAAAATAAGGATTGGTCAGGTCGGGATAGTAATGACGCAACTGCATCGATCCCAGCATCCCTTTATATATGATATTTTTGGTAGACAAGGAGACTACATAAAAGTCCTTTTTGTCGGCCAGGTCAGTAGCCGCCACTATCTTTTCAATCCGTTTACGGATTAGGTAGAGTTTGAGTTCGAGTGTATCCTGCTCGTCACAACCGGTTACAAATACCTGTTTGATATCGGGCTCTGCCTCCAATGCTCCTTTACCCAGTATATCCGGATTTACTGGCACTTTACGCAGGTGCATCAGGGTTAGCCCCTCCTTTTCGATCTCTTCGATCATAATACTCAGGATAGCCGAGCGTTGGGTTTCGTCTTTGGGCAGGAAAATAAGGCCGGTTCCGTATTTACCTTTCTCAGGCACCGGAATCCCTTGTAACAAAATAAATTCATGGGGTATCTGTAGCATGATACCGGCACCGTCGCCTGTTTTATTGTCGGCTTCTGCGCCGCGGTGGCGCATGTTCTCTAATACCTTAAGGGCTGATTCTACAATCTCGTGCGATTTTTCTCCGTGGATATTGACCAGCATACCTACTCCACACGCATCGTGCTCGTTGGCAGGGTCGTACAATCCTTGTTTACTGTTCAAAAGGTTTCTTTCTTTCATCGTTTGTTGACCTTATGTTTGTGTTATAGTAATCCAAATATCAATTTGTCTGGCAAATTAAGTATTTAATTCATTATGACACAATCAATATAACAAAGAAAGAAAAGAATTTTTGTTTACCAGCAAGTCAAGTTACAGATCGTTACCATATCAGTAGCATATACTATCATATTGTAACTAATAAAGCAAATAAAGTTTACCATTAAAAGAATACCCTATTGCAAACTAAATTAGAATATATTTAACATTTTGATTAAATAGTAGCTAATTAAAAACAATAAAGACATTTATTATTTAGTTTACATGTTATTATGAACAATATAATAATTATCTTTACATTCAGATAAGGATAGCATACAATTATATATAGCAGGAGGAGTAATCAGTATATATAGCAGGAGGAGTAATCAGGAACGGGAACTACAGGCTACCTTTACCCAAATGCAGACCTCGTTTACTTTTACAACAGAGTTCGTTTATTTGTTACCTGACACCTTGTTTGTTTTTTCTTCATTCCCGGGAGAATCCGGAAAAAATAATCGAGGCTTACGGAAAAATAAACGATCTCTCTTCATAAGCATAACTTTTCTAAAAAAGGAGCATAGACCTGCAGAACACAAACATCCCATTTTTCAATCGGGTGCACCCGGTTGAAAAATAGCATGCATCCTTTTTTTGAAGGGAAGATACTCACTTTGGGAACTTCTCAGGAAAGACACAAAGATTTTCCCTCTAGTTATAAATTATTATTTTTATTCGCTCCGGATTTTAATATGAAACTTCCAGCCTCCCTTCCCCTTACCCATTATCACTTTGTCGAATTAGTTAAAATATTATATAAAATTTAACATTGTGCCGCACTTCCCATTCATTTTTATTAATATGTCAATTATTACCATCATTAGGAGAGCATTATGTAATAAAAAATCAGTATCTTTGCAGCCGAATCAAACACAAAAAACCGATGGAACAACTAAAGCACGAATGTGGTGTAGCTATGATCAGGCTACTGAAACCTTTGGAGTACTATCACCAGAAATATGGCACCTGGATGTATGGGCTCAACAAGCTCTATTTGTTAATGGAAAAACAACACAATCGCGGGCAGGAAGGTGCGGGCCTGGCCTGTGTAAAGCTGGAGGCCAATCCGGGCGAAGAGTATATGTTCCGCGAAAGGGCATTGGGGATAGGCGCTATTACCGATATATTTTCGGCTGTTCATCAACAATATAAAGATGTTCCGGCAGATAAATTAAATAACCCATTCTATGCCAAAACCTCCCTGCCGTTTGCAGGTGAAATCTACCTGGGGCACCTCCGGTACAGTACTACCGGCAAATCGGGTATTTCGTATGTCCACCCGTTCCTGCGTCGCAACAACTGGCGCGCCAAGAACCTATTATTGTGTGGCAATTTCAATCTGACCAATGTAAACGATATATTTAAAGAGATTACGGCTATCGGACAGCATCCGCGAAAATATGCCGATACCTATATTATGCTGGAGCAGGTAGGGCACCGGTTAGACCGGGAGATCGAACGCCTCTACCGTGAATACGAAGACCAGGGCTTAACCGGAACGGATATTACCCATGCCATTGAATCACGTGTTAACCTGGCGAACGTATTAAAAACCTCCATGCCCATCTGGGACGGAGGTTTTGTTATCTGTGGGGTAACCGGTAGCGGCGAGTCATTCAACGTACGCGACCCGTGGGGTATCCGTACCGCTTTTTACTATGCCGATGACGAGGTGGTGATACTGGCTTCGGAACGCCCAGTGATCCAAACCGCCATGAATGTACAGGCTTCGGATATCAAAGAGCTACAGCCCGGAGAGGCACTCTTCATCAGTAAAGAGGGTAAATACCGGTTGGAACAGGTGGTAGAGCCGAAGCCATTTAACGCTTGTTCCTTCGAGCGCATCTATTTCTCACGCGGTAGTGACGTGGATATCTATAAAGAGCGGAAGGCATTGGGTGAAAACCTGGTAGAGCCTATATTGAAAGCGATTGATAAAGATGTAAGGAACACCGTATTCTCCTTTATTCCCAATACAGCCGAAGTAGCTTACTTTGGTATGCAGGAGGGACTAAACAATTACCTTAATCAGATTAAAAAAGACTGGATTGTCGACCGCAGCCACCTGTTGCAGGAAGAGGAGCTGGAAAATATCCTTTCGATGCGTATTCGTTGCGAAAAAGTTGCGATCAAAGATATAAAATTACGTACCTTTATCGCCGAAGGAAACAGCCGGAACGATCTGGCTGCGCACGTATACGACATTACCTATGGAAGTATTGTACCTGGCGTTGATAACCTGGTTGTTATCGATGACAGTATTGTGCGCGGTACAACCCTGAAACAGAGTATTATCAGTATACTTGACAGGTTACAGCCGAAAAAGATCGTCATTGTCTCTTCATCGCCGCAGGTCCGGTATCCTGATTATTACGGGATTGATATGTCGCGCATGAATGAGTTTATTGCTTTCCGGGCTTCTATTGCTTTGTTACAGGAACGTGGTATGTGGACGGTGATAACCGATGCTTATATGAAAGCCAAAAAGCAACAGGCTAATCCTGGCGGAGAACTGGTAAACTACGTTAAAGAGATCTATGTACCTTTTACCGACGAAGAGATATCAGCCAAAATGGTTGAATTATTAACGCCGGCTAAAACACGGGCTAAGGTGGAGATCGTTTACCAGACCATCGAAGGATTACATAAGTCGTGCCCCGACCATCCGGGCGACTGGTACTTCTCGGGCGATTATCCGACACCGGGAGGCACACGCTTGGTGAACAACGCCTTTATCACTTATATGGAAGAAGAATATTTAGTCAAATGACACAATATACGGAGTATATGCAAACAGAGAAAAAAGCAACATTGATCTTAGACGACGGCAGCGTCTTTCAAGGGATCTCGTTCGGTTACGAGAAACCTGTTGCCGGCGAAGTAGTATTCAACACCGCTATGACCGGCTATCCGGAAAGCCTGACCGACCCTTCTTATGCCGGTCAGTTGATGGTTCTTACCTATCCGCTGGTTGGTAACTATGGGGTTCCTAACCGTAGCTACCGTGAGGATGGGATCGCCACCTTTATGGAGAGTGAAAAGATCCATGCCGAAGCCATCATTATCAGCGATTACAGCCATGACCACAGTCACTGGAATGCGATCAACAGCCTGGGCGAGTGGCTGAAAAACGAACAGATCCCTGGCATTTATGGCGTGGATACACGTGCTATCACGAAGATATTACGTGAAAAGGGTAGCATGAAAGGAAAGATCGTGCTGAATGATCCCGATGAAATAGAATTCTGCGACCCGAATGCCATCAACCAGGTTGCACGCGTATCCTGTAAAGAGGTAACTACCTATGGAGCTGGTGAAGGCAAAAAACATGTTGTTTTGGTTGACTGTGGTGTAAAACATAATATCATCCGCTGTCTGCTCGACCGGGGTGTTACTGTTACCCGGGTTCCGTGGGATTACGATTTTAACCATTTAGAATATGATGGTTTGTTCATCAGCAATGGCCCCGGCGACCCTGATACCTGCGATGCTGCCGTACAGAATATCCGGAAAGCACTGGTAGGCGACAAACCGATCTGTGGTATCTGTATGGGTAACCAGTTACTGGCTAAAGCAGGTGGCGCTTCGATCTTCAAACTGAAATATGGCCATCGCAGCCATAACCAGCCGGTACGCATGGTAGGAACTAACAGATGTTTCATCACTTCGCAGAATCACGGATATGCAGTAGATAATGATACATTGAGTGCAGACTGGGAACCGCTCTTTATCAATATGAACGATGGTACCAACGAAGGAATCCGCCACAAAACGAAACCTTTCTTCTCGGCGCAGTTCCACCCGGAAGCTTCAAGTGGCCCGACAGATACAGAGTTCATTTTCGACCTATTTATCGAAAAATTATAATTGGTTATTAACCCGCAAACGAAAAAACAAAATCGCATATATGGATATAGATATCAGGAAAGTGCTGGTGCTCGGCTCGGGCGCCCTCAAGATTGGGGAAGCAGGCGAGTTTGACTATTCCGGCTCACAGGCCCTAAAGGCTATTAAGGAAGAAGGTATCGAGACGGTACTTATCAATCCGAACATTGCAACAGTTCAGACATCGGAAGGGGTTGCGGACAGAGTTTATTTTCTGCCGGTTACTCTTTTTTTTGTGGAAAAGGTGATCGAAAAAGAACGCCCTGAAGGTATTTTGCTGGCATTCGGCGGACAGACTGCCCTGAACTGCGGGGTGGCACTGCACCAAAGTGGCATTCTTGAAAAATATAACGTGCGTGTATTGGGTACTCCGGTACAGGCGATCATGGATACGGAAGACCGCGAGTTGTTTGTAAAGAAACTCGACGAGATCGATGTGAAAACGATCAAAAGTGAAGCGGTCGAAAATATTGAAGATGCACGCCGTGCGGCTGCCGAACTGGGTTATCCGGTGATTATCCGTGCAGCTTATGCATTGGGTGGGCTGGGTTCAGGCTTCTGCGATAATGAAGAAGAACTGAACGAACTGGCTGTGAAAGCCTTCTCTTTCTCGCCCCAGGTATTGGTAGAGAAGAGCCTGAAAGGTTGGAAAGAGGTAGAGTACGAAGTAGTACGCGACCGCTTCGACAACTGTATCACGGTTTGTAATATGGAGAACTTCGACCCGCTGGGTATCCATACCGGCGAAAGTATCGTAGTGGCTCCTTCGCAAACACTGACAAACTCCGAATACCATAAACTGCGCGAACTGGCTATCCGCATCATCCGCCATATCGGTATCGTAGGTGAGTGTAACGTACAGTATGCCTTCGACCCCGAAAGTGAAGACTACCGGGTGATCGAGGTAAATGCCCGGCTGAGCCGTTCGTCGGCACTGGCTTCGAAAGCAACCGGTTATCCGTTGGCTTTTGTGGCTGCCAAGCTGGGATTGGGTTATGGCCTGTTCGACCTGAAAAACTCGGTTACCAAAACAACCAGTGCCTTCTTCGAACCTGCTTTGGATTATGTGGTTTGTAAAATCCCCCGCTGGGACTTAGGTAAATTCCAGGGTGTAGTACGTGAACTGGGTTCAAGTATGAAATCAGTTGGTGAAGTGATGGCCATTGGCCGTACCTTCGAAGAGGCTATCCAGAAAGGGCTCCGTATGATTAGCCAGGGTATGCACGGGTTTGTTGAGAATAAAGAGCTGGTAATCGCTGATATCGATAAAGCATTGAACGAGCCGACCGACCGCCGTGTATTTGCAATCAGTAAGGCTTTCCGCACCGGTTACACCATCGACCAGATTTACGACCTCACCAAGATCGATAAATGGTTCTTACAGAAATTATATAATATTATCCGGACGGCTGAAATGCTGGAAAGTTATGATAAAATAGCCGATATTCCTGATGAGCTGTTCCGTCTGGCTAAAGTACAGGGATTCTCTGACTACCAGATCGCCAAAGCGATTTTCAAAGACCAGTTGCAGGATGGCGAAAAGGCCTCTTTACAGGTACGCCAGGAGCGTAAATACCGTAACATCCTTCCGGTTGTTAAGCAGATCGACACGCTAGCTGCTGAATATCCGGCACAGACCAATTACCTGTACCTGACTTACAGCGGTACGGAGAATGATGTGCATTACCTGGGTGATAAACGGTCAATCGTGGTACTGGGTTCGGGTGCATACCGGATCGGTAGCTCGGTGGAATTTGACTGGTGTGGTGTACAGGCATTGAATACAATCCGGAAAGAGGGTTGGCGATCGGTGATGATCAACTACAATCCGGAAACTGTTTCGACAGACTACGACATGTGCGACCGTTTGTATTTCGACGAACTCACATTTGAGCGTGTAATGGATATCCTCGAACTGGAAAACCCACACGGGGTTATTGTTTCTACCGGTGGCCAGATTCCTAATAACCTGGCGATCCACCTGGATGAACAGCATGTAAACATCCTGGGTACTACGGCAAAGAGTATCGATAATGCGGAAGACCGTGAGAAGTTCTCGGCTATGCTTGACCGTATCGGTGTGGACCAGCCCCGCTGGAAAGAGCTGAGCAGTATAGACGATATCAATACATTCGTCGACGAGGTTGGCTTCCCTGTACTGGTGCGCCCCAGTTATGTATTAAGTGGTGTAGCCATGAATGTTTGTTCCAACCAGGAGGAGCTCGAACGCTTCCTGAAACTGGCTGCTAACGTAAGTAAAAAGCACCCGGTAGTAGTAAGCCAGTTTATCGAACATGCGAAAGAGGTTGAGATGGATGCTGTGGCACAAAACGGCGAGATCGTGATGTATGCGATCAGCGAACATATTGAGTTTGCCGGTGTACATAGTGGGGATGCTACGATCCAGTTTCCGGCACAGAAGTTATATGTAGAGACCGTACGTCGTATCAAGGGCATCAGTAAAAAGATTGCTAAAGAATTAAATATCTCCGGTCCATTCAATATCCAATACCTGGCAAAGGGGAATGAGATCAAGGTGATCGAATGTAACCTGCGTGCTTCACGGAGTTTCCCATTTGTAAGCAAGGTATTAAAGATCAACTTTATCGAACTGGCTACCTGCGTAATGTTAGGCTTGCCGGTTGAAAAGCCTTCGAAGAATGAGTTCGACCTCGAGTCTGTTGGGATTAAAGCCTCGCAGTTCTCTTTCAACCGGCTGCAAAAGGCCGACCCTGTACTGGGTGTGGATATGGCTTCTACCGGCGAAGTAGGTTGCCTGGGTAATGATACTTCGGAAGCCATCCTGACCAGTATGCTTTCGGTAGGTTACCGTATCCCTGAAAAGAACATCTTGCTTTCGACCGGTACACCCAGGCAGAAAGTAGATATGCTGGATGCAGCACGCTTATTAGTCGAAAAAGGATACAAATTGTTTGCTACCGGTGGAACACACCGTTTCCTTACTGAAAACGGGATTGAAAGTATCCTGGTATACTGGCCAAGTGAAGAGGGTACTCCACAGGCATTAGAGTTATTACAAAATAAGCAGATCGATATGGTGGTAAATATCCCGCGTGACCTTTCGGCCGGCGAGCTGGATAACGGTTATAAGATACGCCGTGCAGCCATCGACCTGAACGTTCCGTTACTTACCAACGCCCGCCTGGCAGATGCGTTTATTACCGCCTTCTGCAACCTGACCATGGATGATATCCAGATCAAGAGCTGGGATGAATATAAATAAGAGAAAAGTTTGTCACCTATATTACTATCTTATATGTAAGGGAGTGACCAAAAAGTAAAAGTAGTTCCCCAACCTATCGGGGATCGCATGAAAACAGCCTTTTTCTTCCTTTTTGTAAGTGAAACCGGTAGTCTCTGTGCGATCCCCGCTTATGCGGGGAACTATTTGTTTTTTGGTTGTGTGTAATCATACTTTTTGTCAGCCTCTTTACTTTTCATTCCATACTCAACAAAGATTTATAGAATAGCTGAGAATAGATGCTTATTCCGGATCCAATAAGATCATGAAAGCACTTCCCCGGTTTTCCTGGCTTTGTATTTGGATCTTTCCGTTATGTTGTTTGACTATTTCCTGGGCTATACTCAAGCCGATCC
>JAJPZJ010000058.1:0-13805 GCA_021204405.1 Tannerellaceae bacterium
GACTTCAAATCCAGAATTTATAATAGGACATTATGCGGATAATCATTTTGTTTTACTACTACTCTTACCACTAGTTTTATCTTGTTCTAAAACAGATGATGTTATTCTTAATCCTCCTGAGCCTATCATTCCTGATAACTCAATATCAATATATGAAGCTATCTTTTGGGGATATAAATTAAAAGATTATTCTGGATTTGAACTACATCCTCTTATTACAGGGATAGATATTTCGCAAGAACATTTTATTACTCATAATGGATTGTCAGTAACTATAAAAAATGGTATGATTTCAGGTGATAGTGATTTACTCTATGAAATCATAGGATTTGAATCAATTACTCAAACAATTCCTAATCTAGAAGATAATTCTATTTATTTATGTGGTGTTAAAAATGATAAGTTATGGATAGGGTTATTCGATTACTCTACAAAAGAACATTTAAAAGAATGGTCTATTGATAATTTCAGCAAAGAGTTCATTTTAGATTTAGGATATGGAGAAATAGATGAAGTTTATATTAAAAATCCATATATAAATATTTTATATCAAGATACACAAAATAAGATTATTAAATGTACATATAAAATTATCTTTTAGGAGTATATAACCTTAAAGATGATCCTATAAGATATGATATAGAAATAATGTCAGATAGTTGGAGAACTAACATCATTAAATGGTATGATGATAGTTTTATGTATAGAACTGGAAATGAAGGCTATGTTCTATTACCAAATAGAAATACTTTATATGCTGATTTTTATTTCGACACTAACTGGCCTTTCTCTGAACCTATTTCATATGCAGAATGGATAGAACTTTCATTTTATGATGCTCTTCGGATTCAATACAATACAATAGATAAAAGTAATTCTTGGTTTCTATATATAGAAGATTTTGAATATCTATATCAAAGTAATATGAGAACAGAAACAACATTCACAGGTGAAGAAAACGGACTACTTGAATATCGTGTTGATATAACTTATTATAGTGGGGAAAAGACTTCTTTTACTTTCAAAATTAATCGTGAAGGAATTTTTTCTCTTAATTTGAGAATATAATTAATTTATTATTAACCTTACAACCTGTGTAAACCAGTGTGTAAACCAAAGAATTGAAACAATGACTCCGGAGCTCTGTTGGTGCCTTGAACACTGTGCTTGCGCAGTGTTCGAAGGCCGGAGAGAGCAAATGACTCTTAATCATTGGGTCGACGGTTCGAGCCCGTCCGGGGTCACTTCACAAAAAAAGCAATTACAGTATATTGTAATTGCTTTTTTATTTCTATTAAAAGTCCCGCCAGTGTCGTAAAAGTCCGTTTATTTTTCCCCCGGGGAGGCTCATCGTACTAGCGGAAACTGTGATATTCTTAGCGTAGTACATCCATAGGGAATTAAAGTAATCTCCTTCTCGGGTTCGTCCGCCCATTGGCTTATTGGGAAAGGTAATGGGCCAGCCATCTCGTTGTAAAGTTGCCAGTTGGGTATTGTCTTTGCTTTCACCTTTAACTCAACAGGCGCATTTTCGAGGTTCCAGTAGTAGTTCCCTTTTACCTTTTCCGGGTCAATATGGATACTAAATACTTCGTTGGCCTTATTTGTATCAAAATGACTCAGCCCGTAATTCCAGGCAGATTGGGGATAGACTTCCCAATAGCTATCTCCGAACTGTTTTTTCTCTTTTTCATCGAACTCTTTCTTTATCCACTCCTCTTCTATTCTCAAGGCATATACCAACGGACCTCTTTGGACGGTAACCGAGTTTTCATACCAGGTATTATCTATTTCTATATTCATTGGGAAATGCAATTCTACTACATCTCCACTTTTCCAGGTACGGTTTATAACCTCTACATTACCACCTGTTACCGTTTTAACTTCCTGTCCGTTTATCCGGATGGTTGCCTCGTTTGTCCACGAAGGGATCCTTACATGGAAAGGAAAATCTACCGACTTTACTTTTTTATCCTGTATCTGGAAAGTAAAACATATCTTGTCATCCATCGGATAATAGGTCTCTTCGGTCATTTTAACGGTTACTCCGGAAGCTACCTGAGCGGTTACTTCGGAAGGGGAATAGGCAAGTGTCGCCAGTTCCTCATCCGAGGTGGCATACCATAGGTTTTGCGTGAACTTAGGCCAACCCTGGTGCATATTAGAATAACAACAAGAATAGCCGGAGTATGTTCCGAAAACAATATCTGTTCCGCCGTGACTGGCATCTTCGTAGAAATTGCGGCGATGACGGGTAGCCATTACCTGGTTAGCCTGCTGGAAATATTGTTTGTGCATAAAGTCGTCGGTTATCTGGGTAGGCAGTGCGTTGAAAGCGATCTTTTCCAGATGTTCCATACAGTCGATATCCCCGGTGATCTCAACCAGCTTTTCCAATGAATACATCATTTCCACCACCGAACAGAGTTCTACCCCCTGCGTAGGATTATTCCCATGCAGGCCTTCGTCGCCACCGTACATCCCCTGTGCCTGCCCGTTAAATGTTTTAATGTCGGCAAATCCTTTTTTAACGGCTTCAAGGTGTTTGTGATCTTTCGATTGTTGATAATAGATACCGGGCTCTTTGATGCCTTGTGCCAAGTTTACACAATGGATGGTATTGAAACGTTGCATGTCATCCGTACAGAGGAACATATGGGTAAAATCGTGTGCCTGGGTGTGGACCAGCTCAGCCAGTTCGAGTAAGAAGGTGTCGCCGGTTATATTATATAGCCAATAAATAACCTGCATATTGTCGCCGGCACGGTAGTTTGCCCAGAATGTCCAGTTACCCAGCGGTTTTTCCGGTAATGTTTCGAGCTGGTATTTAAAATAGCGGCTCATAAAATTAATCACACGGGGATCGTTAGTGGCTGAGTAATATTGCTGAAGAATTTTGAGTACTACCATCCGGGGCCACCAGTCGTGGGAATTATCACGTTGGATACCATATTCGTACGGATAGTCTTTGTCAGGACCAAAAAAAGCCGTTGGGTTGCTGGCTGTTCAGGGCCCATTCCACCCAGGGTTGTACTTTTTGCTGGAGCTCTTTATCATCTAAGAGGTATGCCAGGGGTAAAAGGCCATCTATCCAGTAAGGCCCCCGCTCCCACTGGTCGCCGTCGCCGCCAAGCCAGCCATTCCGTTCTCCCATTACCAGCGGGTAAAGTGTATCCATATGTCCCGAGGCTCCACTCCGCTGGCGCTCCAGCATTTCCTGCAACCAGCCTTTTGCCTTAATACTACCCAAGGGTAATTCCATATAAGGCTTTTGTACCAGCGGGGGGGCGGTTATTAAGATAGTTACCAACAGCTATATTTTCTTTTACCGGCTGCGAAACACCGGCAAAAGAGATACAACACCCGAAGAGGGATAACATAATTAGTTTTTTCATTCCTTCTCTATTTTATAGTAATAATTTAAGTATAAACCTATTTTTCCATGGTAAGCCTCACAGGACCCAGAAGGCCGGAAGCTCTTAGCGGAGCCTGGCCGGAAGGGCCGTTGATTGTCCATGTCTTTCGTTCCGTTACATTTTGTCCCGCATCATACACAAGGCGGTTAAACCAGGTACTGGTCACCTCCAAAGATAAGGTGTTTTCACCGGATTTAATTACATCGGTTACATCTACTTTGTAGGGTTTAGCCCATAAAGTACGCACCGGCTGCCCGTTTACGGTTACAGTAACTATCATTTCCACTTCACCTAAATCCAATGAATAGGTTATACCGGTTTCTTTTTTATCTATTGTAAATGTGGTTGTGTAAGTGGCTGTACCGGAGAAGGCTTTTCCTTCGGGCGAAAGTTCCAGGTCTTTCCAGGGTTTCAATACCGGGATAGAGATTGATCCGGGGATACCCCACCCGGATGGGAATGTAATCGTCCAGGGGCTGGTAAGGGGTAAGGAAGAAGCGAATTGTTTGCGGAGGCAGGAGACTGTTTCCGGTTGAGAACTATTGGTATGATGGAATACCACAATACAGGAAGCGGCCTGTTCCAGATCAAGTTCGACAGAAGTACGATCACCCATACGTTGAGCCGGAGCCATGCAGGTGGTTCCTGTAAGCGGATCCCAGATCTCAACCTGTCCGCTATTTCGGAAATCCAGGTTACCTTTGAAACCACGGCCTTTGGGTGCACATACAAAATACCAGTCGGCATTGGCTATCCGGCGGTGTAACCACAAGGCGTCTCCGCCCGTTACATCGGGAGTTATTTTTAATTCGGCCAGTGCTTCATCCAGTTCCATACCGGAGATAACAGTACCTTCGTCCACCTGTTGTATACCTTTTCCGGATGAGTTTCCCCAGAGGTTACGGACTGCCGTATCAAAGCGTTGTTGTGCTGTTGCACCGCCCGCAAGGGTTGCAAGTGCTGCCGGAGGATTGCCCACCACTGTTGCACCTGCGCAAACCAGTTCATATATCGTTTCCAGGGTTTTAGGTATCATACGGGGCACATCAGGTAACCATAATACCCGGTAGCTTACCCCTTCGGGAGTAACTAATCTGCCATCCTGTACGGAAAGCCGGCTGAGTAAAATATCGGGGTTGCAATAATCATATTTATATCCCTGTGGGAAAGGAGCATGCTGGTCGGGTTTGTGGTTGATCTCGTCACCCAGGTACCACAATACATCAGAAACCGGCTTACCCCGTTCGAACATATAACTGCAACGTGCCAGGTGGTCGTTAAATACAGGCATGTGTTTCCACCAGGTCTGCCCCCTCAGGAAGGGACTGCCGATACCTGCCCCGAAAGAGGAATCCAGTGGTAAGAACGGAGTCTGGGGGTTATGGGTATAGGTATGGAAGACAAGGTGGGTAACTCCGTCCACACAATTAATATTAGCTACCTCTTTCAACATACTGAGGTGTTCATCAAACGTGAGGTCAAACGAGGTGAATGCTTCGGCTGCCAGCCGTTGTTTCCCGTACAGGCGCATAGCAGAGGCAGCAGGTTTTATCGGTTTGAAGTTGGCCGAGCCTATAAAATTGTCGGTCATCGGTTGCCAGAACTCACACATCGGTACGTCGGCAAACTTATAATATTCCAGGATATCGGCAGGGAATACATCGCCGGCAGCCGTTTCGTAGGTCATATGTAAACCGTTTTCGTGTGCCAGTTCGGTGATGCGCCCGTAAAAATTATTTGTAAACAGGTCGTTAATGGTTGCACGCCAGTCGTGCAGGAAACGGGTGGTGGTCTCGTGGTCGTCGATTACGTAACCAAATACGGCAGGTAACCATTTTCGAAGCGGATAGTTGTTTACCCTCGTAAACTCATCTTCCATGCAGTCTGTCCAGGTTTGGGTATGGCATTCCCAGCTATCTATCAGCATCCCGTTGAGTAAGCCGTCCAACAAGACATCCTCGTTGAGGAGGCGTCCGATGTAGCCTGCAAATTATGCTTCGGCACCCGACGGAGATAATTTACTACATTCAAAGCTTGTACCTTCCGGGGGTGCAGGTCCGTTTTTCTGTCCCGTATTTACATGGCCGATACGCAGGATCGTCCAATCCCCTGCCGGAGCTGTCCAGTTGAGGTTTCCCTCTTTATCCATCATCGCGGAGAGGTCGTAGAGGTGATCTCCGGCAATAAATGCCTGTTTATCCTGTACCGGAAAGGCTGCATTCCGTTCGATACTGCGCAGTGACCAGCAGGCTTCGGATTCCCAGTTGTTTTTCCGTGCAGCCGAAAACAACTGGAGGGAGGAAAGCGCCATATTATATTTATTGATGATCAAGATCCGGTATTTATTTACGCCATATACATCCGGACAGGCCAGGGTAAAGGGTTTATTATCCTGCGAATTTGATTGTGGTACGTCGGTGGTTATGACCTCCTTTACAGAGCCATCCGGCAGGATAGCTTCTACCCGCACTTTCACCCCGGGTTCATGGCATTGGGGATGATTGAAAAAGTTGATACTGGAAAACTCTACCGCCCGGAGTACGGTGGCTTGCGGGAACTCTACCTCTACCCAATGGGGATTGGGTTCGAGTGTAGGTTGAAAGCGGATGGGCTTTTCTGCTTTTCCAACAAAATAGTCCTGCCAGTCTATCTCCTGGCTACTTCGGAAGGATTGAGGGATAAGAGGTTCGCCGGTATCATCAAGCGGTGTGGGAAATGCCAGTACGGTAATATCTTTATAATCCCGCCAGTCTTCTTCACTGGGCTGGGGCATGGCTAAATGTTGGCTTATGGTAATTCCGCCGGAAAGGTCCGTCCGGCTCTATACAAGGTGGCGCATAGCGTTGGCAGGTTCAATCCACGGACCGCCGGAGGTAGCCCAGCCGGAGCAGTTAAGCATGGTAAAATATAATCCCAGCCGCCTGCATTCTTCGGCGGTATGGCGAACAGCATCATCCCAACTGTGGCTTAGGCTGGTAATCTGCGGCTCTACTCCCGGCCACGGCCCGCCGAACTGGCCGTGGAAAAGCTGGATACCTGAAATGCCTGCCTCAGCGATAGCTTCCAGGTCGCGGGTAATGCCTTCCTTAGAAACATTTCCGCCGATATAGTGGAACCAGGTCTGAAGATAGTAGACTTTGGGCGGGGTAGCAAATAGCTGCTTATCGTGTGTTCCAAAAAGACGGTAAAGTTCATCCGTAGATGGCAAATAGGGAGACTGGGCATCTGCGGGCAAGGGAGTTATTATACTGAATAGTAATCCCCAAAGAAAGAGGTGGAGGTGTTTGATGGTTTTCATGTATATCTTTATTATGTTATGGTCGATCTCTTTTCTGTTTCCCGCGTAGGCGGGAACCGCATTAGAACAGAAAAAACCTCTATTTCTATAACTAAAACGGATAGTTTTAGTGCGGTCCCCGCCTACGCGGGAAACTAAATATTTGTATTTTCTGGCTGGAGGGGATCTCCTGATCCCCTCCAAACCAAATAGAGTCTTTTACAAACCTACTTAATTTATTTCATATCCTGCATTCTGTTCGAGGCTATTGTTACTTTTCTGGATTTCCGAAAAACTGATAGGTAATCTGTAATAAGCATCTTTCCAGTCAGTTTTACGGGATTCCGGTGTTAATAAGTATCTTTCGTAACTGAATGTACCATCATCTTCTTTAGTGATATTCACACCCATAATATGAGTGGTATATGTTTTTTCTGTAATCTTCCAGCGACGTACATCAAAGTAACGGTGTCCTTCGAAAGCCAGTTCTATAAATCTTTCATGGTAAATCCTTTCTAAAAGCGCCTGACCGGATTCAGTGATAGGAGGCATATTTACTCCTTCCCTGTTCCTGATCTTATTTACATATTCCCGCGCAAGATCTTCATTACCTAAATGGTATTGTGCTTCTGCATAATTGAGGTACATTTCAGACAGGCGGAACAACGGGAACGGGCCGGTATATTTTTTATCTTCCACTACCCCTTCATCTTCTTCCAAAAATTTTCTCAGATAGAAACCGGTCATTGTTGCATCTACGCTTATCATATCATAGCCACCTGCAAATGTTTCGATCGTACGGTTCCTGAATGCGGAACCGTTATGGTATACAGAGGCGTAGAAACAGGGGTCTCTGTTGGCATACGGGTTGGCAGGATCGTACATGGAATTGGGATTTATAGTTCCTTTTTCACTGTCTGTCACAGGTATTTCGCCATCTATCGTTTCATAAGCATCAACAATATTAAGTGACGGGGTAACCCAGGCACGCCCATTATCACCGGCTGGCCCGATAAAGAGTGTAAGTTGGGTTGCATAAGTTTCGCTAAATTCTTTTGCGGAAATAAATTCACTGCAATTTACATCTATAAACATTTTCCGGTAGTCGGTTGCAAGCGTATATCCCCTGTCGAACAGATCAGCAGCGGCATCGGCAGCCCGTTGCCATTTTTGTTTATCATCCGACAGATTGTTCAGCGGGCTTGCATCGTAAAAAAGTACATGGGCTTTCAATGCACGGGCTGCGTTGGCACTGGCTCTGTTACGCACCTCAGGATAGCCGGGCAAGGTAGCAATCACCTCTTCCAGGTCTTTCAGGATATAGTTTACACAGTCATCCCACGAACTTCTTTTCACCTGCGACCAGTCACTGGTTATATCATATACCTCGTCAATGATCGGTACCCCTCCATATGCCCATATCAGTTTGGCATACAGATAAGCCCTGATAAACTTCATCTCTGCTGTAAGGGTATTTTTCAGGGATTCATCCAAAGGGGAATCATCAATGTGTTCGAAAAAGATATTGATATTCTGAATATGCTTATAAGCTTCTGTCCATACCTGTAAGATGGAGCTTATACCCCCGACATTGTCGGCTGTCAGGATATTATCCCTGATTATGTTTACCCCTTCCCTATTGTATTTACAATAGTTATCGTCGGAGAAATACATGATCTCATAATAGTTGTTTTTATTACCAATGCCGTTGTATTGCTCGTTTACATACATTTTCAGCAGGTTTTCATCTTCCCAGACTGCCGCATCGGGATATTTATCAGTAGGAGTAATATCCAGTACATCACTACAGGCGGGTAATAACAGTATATATAGCAGGCTTAACAAATAAGTTATCTGTTTCATGATATTCGATATTAGAATGATACATTTATACCTAAATTAATTATGCGCATCGGGTTCAGGTCCCATCCTCCGTTGGCTGCTTCAGGGTCGATCCCGAATTTCCGCAGGTCGTCGAACGAGAATAGATTTGTTCCGCTCAGGTATACCCTGGCTCTTTCCAGTCCTATTTTACCCAGGGCTGTTTTAGGCAGGTTATAACCCAATTCGGCATTTTTAAGTTTGAAGAAGGCTGCACTAAACTGGGTATAGGTAGTTCCGCTAATTCCCAGCGAAGTACCCAGCAAAGGCCGTTTTCCGTTAGGATTATCAGGAGTATAGGTATCTTCCGTCCACCATTGCAGGATATTACCACCACCGGCAGCGGTGGATGGGTTTACCCAGTCTTCCCGCAGGGTATAGATAGCATGTGCCTGTCCCTGGAAGCTCAACATCAGGTCAAACTGCTTCCAGCTGAGGTTGATATTCAGGCCGTAAGTGATTTCAGGAACATTGGCCAGGTCCTGCCTTATTCTATCGAGGGAATTGATCTCTCCGTCACCGTTGGCATCCAGTACTTTAATATCTCCGGCAACGGCACCGGGGCGCTTGGGAACGTTAGGGTCAGCGATATCGGCTTCGGTATAGATTCCGGTTGCTTTGTAACGAAGGCTGCTTCCAATAAGCCGTCCCTCTTCCCGCCGGTAATCCTCGGCCTGAGGTACTTCGTCCATATAAACTACTTTACTGCGGGCAAAGGTGAAGTTACCGGATATAGAGTAATGGAAATCTTTCTTTATCCTATCGCGGTAGCCCAACATCATTTCAACCCCTTTGTTTTCAGCTTTACCAATATTTCCATCGGTAATGACAAGCCGGTAAAGTCGGGAACAGAGGCGTTACGTGCTGCCAGGATATTGCTTCTTTTGGTTTTGAACAGGTCAAATTCAAATGTTAACCGGTCCTGCAGGAAGCGGCTGTCAAAACCAATATCGGTAGTTGCTACTACTTCCCATGTGATATTGGGATTGGCAACAGTAGCCAGGGAAATTCCCTGGTATTAGGTTCCGTTAAATACGACTCCGTCTCCCAGGTTATACATATTCAGGTATTGATAAGGATTAACATTATCATATCCCATTTTACCCCATGAACTACGTAATTTCAGGTTGTCAATCCATTGGACGTTCTGCATAAATTCTCTTTGGAGATCGTCCAGCCGGCAGATGTTCCCGGGAAGAAGCCAAAACGTTTACCTTTCGGGAAATTTTGGGAGCCGTCATAACGGAACTGGAACTGGACCATATATGTATGGTCGTAGTCATACAACACGCGTCCGAAGTAATTCTGCCTTGCCTGTTTGGCCGAACCGCCGTAGGTTTCCATGGTGGTAGGATCGCCGGCACTGATTTCTTCCAGGGCACCTGTAGGGAAATTAAGACGTTTACCCTGTAAGAAGGATTCTTTGTATTCATTCTGTTCAAAACCAACAAACCCGTCTATTGTATGAACATCGGCAAATGTATTCAGATAGTTTACCCGCACATTGCCCGTTACATTTTCATTCCGCTTTTCTTCTATATACAGGTTAGGGGAACTTAAGTGAGCCTCATATTTTTCATATGTGTTGGTATCTTCATAGTAATTGTATACATAATTCACATTCTGGTATTGTTTGAACTGTTACGTGAAATAATCGTATGCAATGCTTCCTTTTACAGATAAACCTTTTACCCAGGGAAGTTGGATATCGATGGTAGACTGTCCGTTAAACACCCACGTAGGTAAGTTTATGTAACCGGCTTCCCCGGAAGTATAGGCAAGGGCATTATCATTACCCCAGCCAGGTGCCGCATACTTTGTTCCCGGCCAGTAAGCATGTTGAGTCGGAGCACTTAACCCGATATGGGAATATATTCCACCACCGTTAGCCGAACCGTTACGCGGAAGGATCCGTTTGGTGTTTTTACCAAACAGGTCAAATGTGATCTTTATATAATCGTTGATCTTAGCATCAATATTCGATCGTATATTATACATGGTATTTTTCATGGCTCCGTTTCTATAAGGCGTACCCTGGTCGAGCAGGCCGGCAGATACCAGGTATTGAACCCGATCGGTACCTCCGGAAAGTTGCAGGTTAGCTTTATACTGGCTCGACCAGGGTTTTTGTACTGCTTTATACCAGTTGGTATTCGGGTAATGGTCGCGGTCGGAGCCATCGGCAAACTTCTGTAGCTCTTCGTCAGTCCATACGGTTGGTAACCCTCTTACTTCATTGGCCATATTCTGTGCCCTTGCATAGGAGTAAGAGTTGGCCATTTTAACAATACGGGTAGGCTGTGTGAACGAGTGGTTGTAGGATACCGAGAGTGTAGGCTTTTTGCCTGCCATATCCCTCTTAGTGGTAATCAGGATAACTCCATTGGCTGCACGGGCACCGTAAATCGCAGCAGAGGCATCTTTCAGTACGGTGATGGATTCTATATCTTCCGGGTCGAGGCGGGTTAAGATGCCACCCTCTTCTGAACGTGCTATTCCATCGATTACATACAAAGGATCATTGTTATTCTGCTGGAAAGAACTGCGGCCACGTATAAAAATCGAAGTTTCTTCATTACCGGCTTCTCCCGACCGGGTATTGATAATCACACCCGAAAGGCGGCCGGCAAGCCCGGAAGCCATGTTTCCAGCCGGACTTAAAGAGATATCTTCAGCCTTCATGGTAGTGATAGTACCAGTTACAACTTCTTTCTTCTGTATACCGTATTCAACAATAACAACCTCTTCCAGTGCAGCATGGTCTTCCCTCAATATAATCTGAAGGTTACTTTTCCCTGCAACTTTTAACTCCTGGTTTGTATATCCTATGTAAGAGATAAGCAAGGTTGCAGATTTCGGGAGCTGAAGAGAGAAACGGCCTTCTACATCGGTTACTGTTCCATTATTGGTTCCTTTCTCTATTACGTTAGCTGCAATAACAGGGTCGCCATTTTCATCCATTACGGTACCAGTAATCCGGCGGTTTTGCTGCTGTAAAGCAGAATTACTTCTGCGGTTTAAAATAATAGCTTTATTATTTACCTGGTAAGTAATTCCGGTATTAGTTAATACAGCATCCAGGATTTCAGTTACGGTTTTGTCTTCCACATCGATACTTACTTTGATGGCTTTTTCGATCTGGTCGTCATTATAAAAGAAATAAAAATCAGTCTGCTCCTCAATCGCTTTGAAAAGCTCTTCCAGCTCAATTTCTTCTTCATGCATACTCAGCCGCGCACTTTGTGCATACATGCCAACCGCATAGGTTTGTAATACACCGAGAAAAAACAGGAAAAATGTGATTCTCATGGTAAATAGTAAAAGTTTAGGAATAGGTATTCCAGGTGGGTAATTTTTCATATATTTAATAGTTTTTAATTTGTCGCCATAAACCTCATCCTCCAAGATATCCGGTTGGTGGCGGGATTAATAAATTGAAAACTCACAGAGTCGGATGATATGCCAGTATCTTCCGGCTCTTTTGTTTGTTACATCGCTAATAAGGTTAATCAGAAGGGTTTCTCCATAGGCATATCATTTAAGGGTTATTAAAGTTCACTGATCTCAATCCTTTTTTTCTGTTATTTTATATTTGATCGGATATACTTTACTGATGCGTGTCAGGAAAGTATCCAGGTTTTCGTGGGATGCCACCCGGCCTGTAAACCGTTTCATTTTTACGGAGGGTGAAACAGCGATCTCTACATCAAAACGTTTTGATAACAAACCGGCTATCTGTTCGAAAGATTCATTGGTAAAACTGTATACGCCACTCTTCCACGCTTCATAATAATAAGTGTCTACTTCGGTAACGGCAATATCTCCTGTTACTATATTCAGGCAGGCACGTTGGCCCGGAAGCATAGCCACAGGCCGGCTGTTTTTCGTGTCACCCAGATATTTTAAATTAATTCCACCGGAAACCAGCGTTACAAAAGCTTCTTCGTCAATAGCTGTTTCTACAAAAAATTCCGTACCGGTTACCTCTATTTCGGCATTCCCAAAACGAACAATAAAAGGTTTCTCCTTATCTTTTTGTACGGTAAAATAGGCATTGCCTTCGAGTGTAATCATCCGTTTTTCCTGGTCGAACTTTTCGGGATAGCTGATTTTTGTATTTTCATTTATCCATACCTCTGAGTTATCAGCCAATAATACGTTTTGTACACCGGTACGGTTATAAACTACATGCTGGACAACCGGATCTTTCCTTTCTTTCTCTGATAAGATGAACCAGACAGAAGAGATCAACAAAGCCCCCAGGAAAATTGCTGCAACGTGACGAAATGATGAAAATAGTTTTTGCCGGAATGAGATACCAGCGTTGCGTGGTGGTAGTTGATAAATATCAGCTTCCAGCTTCTTCCATCTGCTATACTTGTTTTCCTTATGTTCCTGATTTTTTGTAGCCCATATTTCTTCGAGTTGAAAATAATAGTGGATATTACTTTCATCTTCTTTCAGCCATTTGTTAAGTATAGCCAGTTCTTGGGAGGTAGCTGTATGTTGGAGTGTCCTGATTATTATTTCTTCCGGTATAGACATTTTGTCTAGTAATTATAATTTCCTTATTATAATTACTAGACAAAATGGCGGTAAGATTTACTTAAAAGAAAAGCATAAAAAATAGATGTTTTTTCCTTTGGAAGCTAATTTATCCCGTAAAGTCCTTAATCCCAGATATAATTGGTGCTCTACTGTACGTATGGAAATATCTAATAATTCGGCAATTTCCGCATTTTTCCTATCCTCAAAATAAGACATTTTGAAAATGACTTTACACTTTTCAGGTAATTGTTCAATCTGATCGTAAATTACCTGCATATCCTCCCGGACAATAAGCAGTTTTTCAAATAAATCATAATAGTCGAGCCCCAACAGTTGATTATCCAGTTGGGCGGAATGTACATAGCTCTCTTTAACCTTTTCTCTTTTTAAAATGTTTATACACCAGTTCCTGACAGCCATAAACAGATAGGCCCTGGCAGGTAATTCTTTATATAAATCAAGATAATTCCAGACTTCCAGAAAAAACGTCGTGTACCAGATCTTCAGCAAGACCAAACGAAACGAAACGTTGTGCAAACGAGATTAACGTATCCACATTGGCTTCATAATAACTTTTAAAGGCAGCTATTTTTTGGTCTGGTCCTTCAACATATAGAGAATTAAGAATAACGAAACGTTGTGCAAACGAGATTAACGTATCCACATTGGCTTCATAATAACTT
>JAJPZJ010000058.1:13905-16264 GCA_021204405.1 Tannerellaceae bacterium
TTAAAGGCAGCTATTTTTTGGTCTGGTCCTTCAACATATAGAGAATTAAGAATATTGTTGTAACAAATATAGACAAAAATATGAATTGCCGGTACTGTATTTATCAGATTAACATATATCACCGCTCAAGTTATTTTTATTAATTCGGCTTATAAACTATAATGGATAATATAAATCAAATAAGTATGAATAAAGAAGATTTTATGCGGAAGGCTATCGAGCTTTCTATTGAAATATAAAGCAGGGAGGTGGCCCTTTCGGAGCGGTAATTGTAAAAGACAATCAAATTGTAGCTACCGGGGTAAACCGGGTAACAGCTACCTGTGACTCAACGGCGCACGCTGAAGTGAGCGCCATAAGGAATGCGGCTAAGATACTCAATACGTTTGACCTTTCAGGCTGTGAAATTTACACCTCCTGTGAACCTTGTCCGATGTGTCTGGGTGCAATTTACTGGGTACACCTGGATAAAATGTATTATGGAAACAATAAAACGGATGCTAAAAACATAGGTTTTGACGACTCCTTTATTTATGATGAACTGGAACTAACCCCTGAAGACCGTAGATTAAAAACCGAAATGTTATTACCTGAAGAAGCGATCCGGGCTTTTCAGGAATGGGCACAAAAAGAAGATAAAATAGAATATTAATTTATTACACCACCTGTATAAGAGCTTTTCCTTTATTCAGGAAAGGCTCTTTTTATTATACCGGCCCTATCCTGTCCAAACATTTGAAAGATAGGTTTGTTCTTAGATAATAGTCAAAACACATATCTATTTACCTATGGGACTAACAGGATATTTAATTATCTTAGGTGTAATTGCATATCTCATTTTTATCGGGAGATTTATTTATAAGATAATTCTTAATTATGACAATTGTAATCCCGTCAAAACAAGCGGATGGGTGTTTGCGGTTACTTTTTTGCCCGTTGTGGGAATACTTGCCTATATTATTGTAGGCCGTAATCTCCATAAAGAACGCTCCATATACGAAACCTTAAGATGCAGTGCAGATATAAAAACGAAACCTCAATATGGATTTGACCATACGAAAGAAGTTGTAATCCCCCCCTTATTATAACAAACAAAAGAATTTATTGGAACAGCTCAGTTATATGCCCCTGTTCCCGGGAAATAAAATAGAATTTTACACGACCGGTAAAGATAAGTTTGACCATTTATTCCGGGATATAGCACAGGCTCAAAATCATATCCACCTATCTTATTATACTTTTGCCGGAGATGAGATAGGCAGCCAGTTACGGGATCTCCTGGTAAAAAAAGAAAAGAGGGAGTAGAAGTGCGGGTGGTCTACGACGACATCGGATGTAATGAGACTAAAAATAGCTTTTTTAAAGGAATGATAAAAGAAGATATTGCAGTTGCTAACTTTACTCCCATCAAGTTTGCCAAACTCATCTGGAGAATTAATTACCGAAACCATAAAAAGATTGTTGTTATTGATGGAAAGGTCGGTTATACCGGCGGCATGAATGTAAAAGATGAATATGTAAAAGGAGTATCCTGGGGAGTCTGGAAAGATACGCATGTCCGGGTGGAAGGACCAGGCGCCCAGGCCTTGCAGGCAGCCTTTGTAATTGATTGGTATTATACTAAACATGAACTGTTACAGGATACCAGATATTTTCCGACGGTAAGCTTTTCAGGTAATGTTCCTTTACAATTTCTCACCGCAGAGCCATTAGGTAATTTCTCCCATATTATGATGGGTATGATGGAAGGAATAACCCGGGCAAAAAGATCCGTATATATAGAAACACCCTATTTTGTACCTACCGATAGCATTATTACCGCTTTACAGACAAGTGCCTTAAGCGGGGTTGAAATCCATTTTGTGCTTCCCGGCAGATCCGACAATGCTAAGGTACATTACGCAACTAAATCATACATCCAGCAATTACTATGTGCAGGAATTCATGTGTACCGCTATCAGGCGGGGTTTATACATTCCAAACTGATGGTTATTGATGATGAACTTACTATTGTAGGATCGTCTAATATGGATATCCGCAGCTTTGAACTCAATTTTGAAGGAAGCTTATTTATATATGATCAGGAGACAGCATGTAAAGCCAAAGAGATCATCCTGAAAGATATAAATGACAGCAAACTAATGAATGAAAAAGAGTGGGAAAAACGACCGAAAAGAAAAAAGTTTGTTGAGGCATTCTTCCGTCTCTTCTCTCCTTTCATGTAAAGGATATTTCAAAACCGGATAAAATAAAAAAGAGTCACGAACAAATCAGTTCATAACTCTTTTCAATTTTATGTAGTCCTAGGCAGAGTTGAACTGCCGACCTCTACATTATCAGTGTAGCGCTCTAACCAACT
>JAJPZJ010000137.1 GCA_021204405.1 Tannerellaceae bacterium
CCGACTTCAAATCCAGAATTTATAATAGGACATTATGCGGATAATCATATAAAAATATGAAGGAAGAAGATTATATATTCATTGCCGAAGATGCACCGGACATGGAAATGTCGGATGCGGTAGTAATAGATATGAATCAGGATGGGGAGGCTTCTGGCTATATCTTTATCGATGAAGCCCAGGATGGTTCTGATTTTATTACTATTGCCGAAGATACGGAAATGATGTCTGATATTGAGATGTTTGACATGGGTTCAATAGATATAGATGGATTAGATATTGAAATCCTTATTTGATGAAAGCGTTTTGTCCACATTGTTTCATTAAACTGGGAATTAAGGAGGATAAACTACCGAAAAAACTGACTTCGCTGAAATGTCCCAATTGTGGTTTTTCAATTCCTGTCTCGATTTTACTGGCCAAAGAAGGACAGCATGGAGATGAGTATGAAACGATTGCAGTCAAACCGGAAAAAAGAAAAAAAAGGTTATCTGACGGTTACTGAATCGGAAGAGACACCACAGCAAACTATTCCCTTGCCGGAAGGTAAATATACACTTGGGCATAAATCGTCTACCCTTACGGAAACTGTCATAGGAATAGTAACGAGTGACCGCTCGATGAGCCGGGCTCATATTTGTATTGAGACAGTAAAAGATCATAACGGAAGCTATAAATTTTATTTGTCTGATAATAAAAGTAAAAATCATACGTTATATAATAGCAGTTATTTACAGGAGGATGAAGTAGTCATGCTTAAGGATGGCGATGAGATCATTTTAGGACGGACTATTCTTCACTTCCACGAATAAGATTAGTACGCTATGAATATAACCATTGGTAAGCCTTGTGCCATTTGCGAAAAAGGGGGAAGGGTGAATAATGAAGACTTTGTATTTCCTTTTCCTGAAGATGTGACAGCCTCTGACCAGTTCTTTTTAGTCTGTGACGGAGTTGGGGGTGCCCAAAAAGGTGAAATAGCCAGTGCGTTAGCCAGTGAATCTTTCCAGACTTATTTCTCAACTTTTCTTGAAGGGCAACCTACCCCTGAATTCATTAATAAAGCGTTATGTTATACGGAAGCCCGTTTTGATGGCTATATTGCAGAACATCCTGAAGCCAGCGGGATGGGTACCACCTTGTGTCTGGCTATGTTGGGACAACAGGGAGTTACGATAGCCCATATTGGTGACAGCCGTATTTATCTGTTCCGTGAAGGAAAGATTATTTACCGTACCGAAGATCATTCTTTGGTTAATTCTCTTGTGAAATTAGGGCAGATTACGCCGGATGAAGCCCTTTTCCATCCTCAGAAAAATGTGATTTTACGAGCGATACAGGGTTCTGGCCAGCCTACGGAAGCGGATGTTGTACTGCTGGAAGATCTTCAGGCCGGCGATTATCTATTCCTTTGTACAGACGGTATCCTTGAACATTTTACGGATGAAAAACTAAGTAATTTATTCAATGGGACGTTAGGAGTTGAGGAGATCAAATCAATCCTTATGAACACCTGTTATAACCGGACCCGCGATAATTTTTCTTTTTATATTATTCCTATCCAGCATGTACTGGATCAAACTTCATTTAAACAAAATATTGCTTCATTTTTTATAGTTTAGCATAAAAAATGTAACTTTGACAGATTATCAAACCTATGCATATACTGTATGAATTTGCCAGAAGGACATCTGTTACAACAAGGAAAATATAAATTGACCGGTGAAGTTGGAAAAGGGGGCTTCGGAATTACCTACAAAGGTATCTGGTATACAGATGTTAAGGGTAAATTAGGCGCTATCCGTACGGAAGTTCCTGTATGCATAAAAGAATATTTTTTTAAAGATTATTGTTACCGGAATGCCGAAACATTAGCTGTAGAGATCCACTCCGAAACCGGCCGGACTTTATTTGATAAGTTTAAAGAAAAACTTATCAAAGAGGCTAAAATCCTTTCGAAAGTAAACCATAAACATATCGTGCGTGTATTGGAGGTATTTGAAGAGAATCATACTGCCTACATTGCCATGGAGTGTATTTCCGGATGCTCTTTAAAGTATATGCTTGAAAAAGAAGATCGGTTGCCTGAGGACCGAGCGCTTACTTATATTCATCAGATAGGAGAAGCGTTACAATTTGTTCACGAAAAAAATATCTTACACCTCGATATCAAACCCAGTAACATCATTATTGACCAGCAGGGAGCTGCCCGGTTGATCGATTTTGGTGTAAGTAAAAGATATGATGTGGAAGAGCAGGAGACAAGTACTACCATGCTTACCCTCTCCAAAGGATTTGCTTCTATCGAACAATATGATAATGAAGGAACATTGAACTTTTCACCTTGTCCGGATGTCTATTCGTTAGGAGCTACTCTATATAATATGCTGACAGGCCGGATTCCCATAGAGTCAATCCTCAGAGCTACCCGTCCGTTAGTACCGCCTTGTGAAATAAATCCTGAAATTTCAATAAAGACACAGCAGGCGATCCTGAAAGCAATGGAAATAGTTCCCAAAGATCGTTTTCAGACTATCGGAGAGTTTCTGGCCGCCCTGGATAAACCACTTTTGGAAGAGGGGATTATCCAAAATAAGCTATTACAACAACCAACAGAGCTGCTGAATGAAGAGACGGCTGTCATCAACGCTTCGCTACACGTTCAGGATAAAGGAAAATCTTCTTTATCCGAGGAGGAAACTATCCTACAGCGGCCGGCCGGCACTACCATACCGGTCCGGAAGAAAAATAGAATAGTCGTTTACGCTGCTTTGCTCATTATATTTGCCTGTGTGATCTCTGTTTTTGCATGGAATAATCTGGATTTATTTGGGGAAAATAATAAAATAACCAATGAACTTACATATCCTGCAGGGCCGGAGAATGGTGAACCGGTAGAAGACATAATCTTATTGCAGGAAGAACCGGATAATAACGAAGAAGAATCCCTAAATAAGGAAGAAAATAATCTAATAACCTCTTCGGGACAACCGGATTTGCAGGCTGGCTCCTTTCAACCTGAGCCGGAAATTATTTCTCCGGAAATTGAACTTTCTAACCAACCCGGTCTTGCAGCAGACGCTAATTACGAGAATTTGGTAAAGGCTGGTAAAGAGTATATGAAATCAGGCGAATACGAGGCTGCCCGTAAAGAATTTACAGCAGCCGGGAAAATAAAAAGAGATCCGGAAATCCAGCTTCTTCTCAGCGAATGTGATACACAAATCAATAACATAAAAATCGCAGAATTAAAAGGCCAGTATGAAGAGAAAATGAGTTTTGGACGGTTTATAATTGTGCGGAAGAAGTCTACAGGCCTATATGGTGCTATCGACGACCAGGTTAGGGAAATGATACCCTGTAAATATCTGAGTGTCGGAGTATCGGATACCGGTCGTGCCTTTGAGCGCGAAGATGGATTATTTGACATTTATAATCCGTATGGTGTTATGATAGGTGAGGGCTTAACTAACTATTAAGGATTGTATGAAAAAACTATTATTGGTGGTACTGTATGTTGTAATACCTATGTCTATATTCGCACAACAACAGATACCGGATTATATAAGAAAAGGAGATGAAGCTATGTTACGTCAGGATTATCCCGACGCTAAGATGTGGTATGAGGAGGGTGTTTCTTTTTGTAATCTCTATTGCATAGAACAGCTCACCCATTTGTGGCTTGAGCATGAACGGATGCGCACTTCTATGCGGAGCCTGATGACCCGCTGCCTGAATTGCCTGAATAATATGGCGCTGGAAGAAGATACAACTGCAATCAAATTATTGGAAGTCTATTACCGGGAAGGAATTGGCACTGCACAAAATGAGGAACTAGCCGATTATTGGGTAGAAAAGTTATTTTATATCCAACATCCTGATGCATATACAGACCGGGTCTCTGATATCGTAAAGCAGCCGAAAGAACCCATGACATTTTTTGTTGGCTATGCCTATTCCATAGAAGCTCCGTTTGGAGTTACGATTGGTGGTGTGGTTGGTCGTTTAGGATGGTATGCCCGTTTTAAGACCAATGCCTCTTTTTACGGGTATGATACTACCTGTAATGATATACAATTAGCAGAACCGCCTTCCGGATTTTCCTATGAGTTTAGTGGAAAGAAGAAATTAATACCTATGTGGCTACCGGGGGAGCTGTTATAAAATGTTTTCCGTGGTTATATACTTCTTTTGGTTTTGGATATGGGAGCCGTGAATTATTATGGGAATATACTACCTATAGTTACACAGACCAGAAAAACCAGGAAAAATACTGGGCTAAAAATACTCAATCTTCTTATAGGGGAGTAGCGGCCGAACTGGATGTGATGGTAAAGGTAGCCGGACCGCTGTATATCAGTGCGGGATGTAATACCATTAACTTCAAATATGTAGATTTGAATGCAGGAATAGGTGTATTCTTTTAATTGCAGCTAATATGAAAAAGATAATATATAGTGCCTTTTCTCTTTTATTATTAATCACTTTATTGTATGGATGTGTAGAAGATCCGCATCCGGGAGGAGGGATATTGAATGCTGCCTTGCCATCGGTTACCATATCGATAGAAGGAGTAACAGCCACTTCCGTAACAGTTAAAATAGATGTGGATGTGGAAAACGGAGCACCGGTATCTGAATGCGGTGTATGTTGGACTACTGCTGAAGATATACTTCCAACCCTGGTTAACGATACCTTGGTAGCCGGGCATACCAAAGGCAGTTTTACTGTAACCATACATGATCTTATCCCAGACCAGCCATATTATCTGCGTCCGTTTGCAACCAATAGTGTAGGAACCAGTTACACAGAAGAAAAAAAGGAAATTAT
This sequence comes from Tannerellaceae bacterium, assembly GCA_021204405.1. GTDB lineage: Bacteria > Bacteroidota > Bacteroidia > Bacteroidales > Tannerellaceae > JAJPZJ01. Next base: position 4,831 of record JAJPZJ010000137.1, read on the forward strand.
TACACAGGATGGTTTAGGCATCGTACATACTTTGGAAGTGGTAGATATAACCGCAATATCCGCCGAATGTGGAGGTAAAATAGAATTGTAGGGTGAAATAGATATTGCAGAAAGGGGAATCATATTAGAGGACCTGTCACTGGCTTCTATTGGAATAGAGGCTAAATGGGAAATAAAAATAGCTATGGATACGGATTCTTTTTATTATACCATATCCGAATTGCAGCCTTCTACTTCCTATTATGTAAAAGCGTATGTGAAAGATGTTTTAGGCCGTTTATATATATCTAATGACCCAGATTCTGTCAAGTTTGAGACACCTGACGGACTACCGGTATTAGGTGAAGTAGAGGTTCTTCCGGAATATGATTATGCTGTATTAATGGCCGAAATAGTAAATACCGGGGATGCTCCGGTAGAGAAGAAGGGATTCCTGTTTGGTACAACGGAAAACCTGGAGTCGGAAGGAGATTCTTTGCAGGTAGAATTAGATTATAATGGGAATGATTTAGGGCAATTTGAAGTAACAGTGAGTGATCTTAAACCAAATGAAACATATTATGTGAAAGCTTATGCCGAAAACTCCTTTGGTGTAGTAGAAACAGAGATAAAATACTTTTATACTAAGCAGGATGTGCCTCGTATACTCCTTTATAGTTCTGTCAAGTTAGAGGACGGGAAAGCTATCCTAACGGGTAAACTGGAAGATGTTGGCAGAACTGATATATTGGAAATTGGAGTATATTGGTATAAGGAGGGAGATGCTGAGGAAGAAAAAAAGAAATATAGCTTGACAGAACATTTAGATGAAGAAAATGAGTTTACTGTTATATTAGAGGATATAATAGGAGGAACTCCCTATTATGTGTATGCCTATGCAGAAAATTCGGATGGAACGGGTTATAGTGATGAAGTAGCCTTTACTGCTCCTGCCAGATTTACAATCCAATCTGTTTTTCCGGGAAAATCCGGCGGATTTTCAGCTAGTTATGTTCTTGGTAATACAGTTTATATGGTGGGAGGAGATGCCGGCTCGAAATGTACTGACGAATTTTATTTCTACAATTCTCTGGCAAACAGCTGGGGAGATCTTCGTTCTTTTGAAAAGGAAATAAAGCAAATAACTGCATGTTCAGATGGAAATTTAGGATATATTTTCGGTGGAACAGATCATGAAGAAAATGTATTTGATTGTTTATACAGCTATGATGGACGAGCAAATAAATGGATAGAATATGCAAATCTTCCGAAAGCACGTTATGGAGCCATAGGTACTTTTATCTATGATTTAAAATCAATCTTCTTAATAGGTGGTTTTAATGAGGATCATCAACTCACAAGAACTATTTATCAATATAATTTAACTACTAATCAGTGGTCTACTGAGTTAATTAACTTCCCTTCTGATATTGCAAATGGTATTTCTTTTGAATATGATGGCAAACTATATATAGGGTTAGGTACTACAAACGCTTTATGGTATACAGATAATTTTTCAACAGATTTAGCAACATCCTGGACACAAATGGAAGGTATTCCTGCTGAACTGGGAACTGTTTCTACTGCGGTTGTGTATAATGAAAAGGCTTATATGATAAATAGTAATGGGTATATATGGGAGTTTGATTTGGAAACCTATAAATGGAATCAACGGGGAACTTTCCCGGAAGCAGGAATGTTAGACTATCATATGTTTGTAGTGCAAAATACAATTTATATTTTAGGACAAAGTTTTGAAAATAAAAGCCAATTCATAATCTATAACCCTATGTGGGATCCAATAGTTAATTAAAATAAATGAACAGAACGGAAATACTTGCACAAATACAGGAAAACGTAAATATATTATCAGCTGCCGACCAGCCCGAATATAAATACATCCCATTACACCAGAAACCTTCTCCATCCGTAGCTGCTGTAAACGATATCATGTTGTTATTGCGTAAGGTGATCTTTCCCGGCTTTTTCAGTTCCGGCCGCGAAGCCCAGTTGGACGCTATCCATTATTATATGGGAGTCCACCTGGAAAAACTCTATGACTTGTTACAGGAGCAGATCAATAACGGATTGTGTTTCAAAGTGGAAGACTGTTGTGAAGACCCGAAGGAGCGGGCCTCCGAAATAGCCATTGAGTTTATCAATAAATTACCACGAATCAAACACCTGCTATCTACCGATGTGAAAGCCGTGCTGGATGGTGATCCCTCTGCAAAAAGTATCAGCGAAATCATCTTCTGTTTTCCCTCAATTGAAGCGATTCTTCACCAACGGGTAGCACATGAATTGTTTAAACTGGAAGTACCTGTATTACCCCGTATTATTACTGAACTGGCTCATTCGAAAACAGGTATTGATATCCATCCGGGTGCACAGATCGGGGAATATTTTTGTATGGATCATGGAACCGGTATAGTAATTGGGCAAACGGCCATTATTGGCAACCATGTAAAATTATATCAGGGAGTAACGCTGGGAGCCAAAAGTTTTACACTCGATGAAGAAGGACTCCCTATGGATATTTCACGGCATCCCATTATTGAAGATCATGTCACTATCTATTCCAATGCTTCTGTACTGGGGTGCATTACTATTGGAGCTGGCTCGGTAATAGGTGGTAACATCTGGCTTACACAAAGTGTGCCACCAGGTTCAAAAATTCTACAATCCCGGGTTAGAGAGGAAAAATAAATTCCATCTTGCATAATTATAAGGGGAATATTTATAAAAATACAGTTTTGATGACTGTTTTTATAAATATTCCCCTATTTGTGTCAATAATTACACATTCTTTAAGCAATAAATTGAGTAAATTTGTATACTCCGTTGCTAAACGGATATAGTTTATATGCTTATTTATACCTTAAATTATAGATGCCCATGAATAAAGTAAAGACATTGGATGATTTGTGGAAGATGCGTGAATCTTTACGAAAAACGATCGATCTGCGGGAAAAAAGCGATAACCCGGAAAATGTGGTACAGATAAGAGTATCAATGGCTACATGTAGTATTGCAGCAGGAGCTAAGGAGGTGATGAGTTATTTAAATGAAGCACTGGCCCGCGAACAGGTAGATGCACTAGTTACCCAGACCGGATGTATGGGATATTGTTATGCCGAACCTACTATCGAAGTGGCTGTTCCCGGCAGGAAAGCCGTAGTTTTTGGTCATGTGAACCGCAAAAAAGTGGATGAGATCATCACCCATTATATAAAAGAAGGCAGCTTAATAGACGACATTATTCCTGTTACTTATAATACGGTAAACCCAGAATAACAAACTATTCCAAAATACTTACATAATGGCAACTTATAGCAATTATATATTAGTGTGCACAGGAACAGGATGTCGTGCATCGCAGAGTGAACAGATCCTGCAAAACCTGAAAGCTACTGTCGAAAAACATGGTATGCAGGGCGACGTACAGGTACTTCGTACCGGCTGCTTTGGCTTTTGCGAAAAAGGCCCTGTGGTAAGGATGATTCCCGATAATACCTTTTATACACAGGTAACACCTGAGGATACACAGGAGATCGTGGAAGAACATCTTATCAAAGGACGCCAGGTAAAACGTCTTTTATATTTGAATCCGGAAACCAATGAACATATTCTCGATTCGAAACATATGAATTTCTATAAAAGGCAGTACCGGATTGCATTACGTAACTGTGGCTTTATCAATCCGGAAAATATTGATGAATATATTGCCCGTAACGGTTATATCGCATTAGGAAAAGCAGTCACCCAAATGACCCCCGACGAAGTGATTAAGGTGATTATGGAGAGTGGCCTGCGTGGGCGTGGTGGTGGTGGTTTTCCTACCGGACTTAAATGGCAAATCACCCGGAAAGTACAGGCCGACAGGAAATATGTAGTCTGCAATGCCGACGAAGGTGATCCGGGTGCATTTATGGACCGTTCAATCCTTGAAGGCGATCCCCATTCAATAATCGAAGCAATGGCAATTAATGGGTATTGTACCAGTGCTAATCACGGATTGGTCTATATACGTGCCGAATATCCGCTGGCAGTAGAACGGCTGAAAACAGCTATCCAACAGGCAAAAGAATATGGTTTATTAGGAGATAATCTGTTTGGAACCGATTTCTCTTTTGATATAGGAATCCGCTATGGAGCAGGTGCTTTTGTATGTGGCGAAGAAACTGCTTTGATGCATAGTATGGAAGGGCTTCGGGGAGAGGCAACGGTAAAACCTCCGTTCCCCAGTGAATCCGGATATAAAGGATATCCGACGAATGTAAACAATGTAGAGACCTATGCCAATATCCCGATTATTTTGCTGAAAGGCGCCGAATGGTTTGCCAGCATCGGAACAGAAAAAAGCAAAGGAACCAAAGTATTTGCGCTGGCAGGTAAAGTAAATAATGTGGGATTGATCGAAGTTCCGATGGGAACTACCCTGCGTGAAGTAATATTTGGCATTGGTGGTGGAATAAAAGATGGTAAAAAATTCAAGGCAGTTCAAACCGGAGGTCCTTCCGGCGGATGCCTGACGGAAAAACACCTGGACCTGCCAATCGACTACGATAACCTGTTGGCGGCAGGCTCTATGATGGGCTCCGGAGGAATGATCGTGATGGATGAAGACGACTGTATGGTGGCAATGGCTAAATTCTATCTGGATTTTATGGTAGAAGAATCGTGCGGTAAATGTTCTCCCTGCCGTATCGGTAATAAACGCTTACACGAAATGTTGCAAAAAATCACTTCCGGTAAAGGAAAACGGGAAGATCTGGATAGTTTGCGTAACCTGGCTATGGTAATTAAAGATACGGCCCTGTGTGGTTTGGGGCAAACCTCTCCGAACTCGGTGTTATCTACCATAGATAATTTCTATGAGGAATATCTGGCACACGTGCAGGAGCAGCGTTGTCCGGCCCACCAATGCTGCGAATTAACCCAGTATTTTATCAATCTGGAAAAATGTAAAGGATGTACCCTCTGTGCACGCGTATGCCCGGTCAACGCCATTAGTGGCGACCGTAAGATTCCACATGCCATCGACCAGCAGGCATGTATACACTGTGGCGCTTGTATAGAAAAATGTAAATTCAAAGCCATCCTGGTACGTTAATATCTTATTATGAAACACGATTCGTATGGAAACCGTAAAATTAACAATAGATAAAAGAGAGGTGGAAGTACCTAAAGGTACTACTATCCTCGATGCAGCCAAAAGCATTAGCATTGATATTCCCACCCTTTGTTATATGAAACTTGAGGATCTCAATTATGAGAATAACCCGGGTGCCTGCCGCGTATGTATGGTAGAGATCGAAGGACGGCGTAATCTGGCCCCCTCCTGTAAACAGGAATGCCTGGACGGTATGGTAGTGCATACCCGCACCCCCCGGGTAATCAATGCCCGCCGTACCGTAGTGGAACTTATTATTTCCAATCACCCGGCAGAGTGCCTGATCTGTAGTAAAAACGGCTACTGTGAACTACAAAAGGTAGCCTATGATTTAGGTATCCGTGAGATCCGTTACCAGGGTGAACAATCCAGATTTGAGCTCGACCGTTCGGCATCCATGGACCGTAATATGAATAAATGTATTATGTGTCGCCGGTGTGAAACCATGTGTCATAAAATACAGACTGTAGGTGCCCTTACAGCCGTACAGCGTGGATTTGATGCTGTAGTATCAACCGCATTCGAAAAAGATATTGCCGGAAGTACCTGCTCCTACTGCGGGCAATGTGTCTCTTTATGCCCGGTAAATGCATTGAGCGGACGTAATTCCCAACAACAGGTACTGGATGTACTGGCCGACCCGGATAAAGTAGTGATCATACAGACAGCACCTGCCGTACGTACTGCTTTAGGAGAAGACTTTGGTTTTGAACCCGGTATACTCGTAACCGGTAAAATGGTAACAGCCCTGCACCAGTTGGGTTTTGACTATGTGTTCGATACCGACTTTGCTGCCGACCTTACCATCATGGAAGAAGGAACAGAGCTATTGCAACGTGTGGCTAAATACCAGGCGGGCGATCCGGATGTAAAACTGCCTTTAATGACCAGTTGCTGTCCGGGATGGGTAAGTTTTGTCGAACAACATTTCCCCGGACAGATAGAGAACTTGTCTACTGCTAAAAGTCCCCAGCAAATGTTCGGGGCAATCGCTAAGACCTATTTTGCTGAGAAACTGGGTATCGACCGGAATAAGCTGGTAGTGGTATCTGTAATGCCTTGCCTGGCGAAAAAATATGAAGCCAGCCGCCCTGAATTTGCAGTAGATGGTAATCCGGATGTAGATATCTCTATCTATACCCGTGAGCTGGCCCGTCTGATCAGGTATGCCAATATTAATTTCAGTGAATTGCCCGACGGCGATTTCGACCATCCTTTAGGCAAATCAACCGGAGCCGGAGTGATATTCGGTACAACCGGTGGAGTAATTGAAGCCGCCACACGTACGGCCTACGAATTGTATACAAAGAAAAATCTGGAAAAAGTGGATTTTGAAGAGTTGCGTGGCCTGGCTGGTGTCCGTTCGGCAACAATCGATTTCGACGGATTACCGGTAAAAATAGGGATTGCCCATGGACTGGGAAATGCCCGTAAACTGATAGAAGAGGTAAAGAACGGAACATCTCCTTACCATGCAATAGAAGTGATGGCCTGTCCGGGCGGATGTATCGGAGGAGGCGGACAGCCTTTCCACTGCGGAAGTATGGATGTCCTTCACCGCCGTGCCTCAGCCCTTTACCGGGAAGATGCAGGCAAAAAACTACGGAAGAGCCACGAAAATCCCTATATCCAACAGCTTTACAAAGAATACCTGGGAGAACCCTGCAGCCCCCGTGCTCATGAATTACTGCATACCCATTATTTCGACCGCAAAGAACAATTGGGTTTAACTGTATTAACTGATAAATGATCGTAGCCATGGAAAAGATACATCTGCCACAGTGCAAAATAAAAGAATTGAAAGAGATCTGTGAAAGAAATAATAATGATCCCGGTGAACTGATCAATATCCTGCACGGTGCCCAGTCGGCTGTTGGATATTTACCTCGTGAAGTACAGGAATTTATAGCAGCACAACTGAATATCCCGGTATCCCAGGTATATGGAGTTATAACATTCTATTCGTTCTTTACGATGCTTCCCAAAGGCAAATACCCCATCTCTGTTTGTTTGGGTACAGCCTGTTATGTAAGAGGTGCCGAAAAGGTTATCCAGGAGTTCGAACGTCAGCTTGATATCAAAGTAGGACAAACAACTTCCGACGGACTTTTCTCGCTCGATAGCCTGCGTTGCGTAGGTGCCTGCGGATTAGCTCCGGTAGTAACGGTAGGTAAGAAGGTCTACGGGCATGTAGCTCCTGAAAAAGTACGTGCGATTCTTTCTGATTTTTATATGTTGGAAGAGTAGGAGGGACTTAAAAAGTAAGCAATAAATAATCGCAATTTATTACCGGAAGCCACAAAGAGTGAATATCTTACTTTGTGGCTTCTTAGTCTTTTTTAAATAAGATTACGGTTTGCAAGTTGGGAAGTCTAGAGGAGCTACATTTGCATAACCTCGGGTATGACTGAGTGCTATCCGGGACAAAGAGATTCCTTTTTGCTACAACTCTGTAAAAGGGTTGCACCCCAGTCGGAGTCATTAGTTTACAATTTATAAGTTTATTCAGAAATAAGTATACTTCTAAGGCACCCTCTTGTTACAAACTTTTTAATAATTATATTTACTTGATATCCATATCCTCACAAAGTTTTTTTTCGTAACTCATCTATCACTTTTTGAGTTAATGGTATATATATTAGAATATTAAAAGGTGATAGATGTGTTTGGGATCTATCACTCTATCTATCATCTATCACTAACTGAAAGGACCCATCCCCTTTTAGTATCTCTGTTTAAAATTTTATATAGGATCTTTTCAAAACCTGCTTATCGAACTATTTCCTTCGGAGCACCTGGCACCAAATACTGTGCCGTGTAAGCTTCTATCCATACTACCACTGATAATTTTTGTAGCAGTAATAGTCAGTAGGAAAATATAAGGACACGTAAATGGTGAAAAACTAAAAATTCTTTTTAATTTCTATATGTTGGAAAAACAGAAAAAATCCAGAGGAACAGTAAATAATCATAATTTTTGTTAGCCATGGATAAAGTTTTTACTATTTGCGGCTTTTTTGTTTCTATAGTTACATATTTTGAAATAAATATCTGATTTATATCCTAATTCCATCTTGAATAAATAAAGGGTTTTTTTTGATTTGTAATGATTAGTAATCTTTATATTATAATTGAATTTTAATTATAAAGTTGTAATCGTTATGAAAAAAGTCCGCAACAAATATCAGCTATAATCAAGCTATCTAGTATAATTTTATCCTGAAATTTTTGTGTTTTAATATATGCGCACAGCATACTATATCAGGAAGAATAGTTAATGAAATAATATAGAATTAGGATTTACGAATGTACAATTAGTTCTACAAGATACATCCAATTTAGTTGGAACTGCCACAGATGAAAAGGGAATTTTATTATAAAAAATATAGAGAAGGGCAGTTATTTTCTTATTTGCACGCATATTGGTTACATAAAGCAGATTCTACCTATTCAAATTGTAGATAATGATTTAGTGATAGAGGATATTGTTATGACAGCAAATAATCTGGAATTGGATGAAGTGCAAATTGTGGCTCAACGATATATTAAAAGAGAAGATGGATTGTTAATTTATCCGCGAAAAGAAGATCTTAAAACTGCAGGATCTGGTTATGATGCACTTTATAATATTATGATTTCCGGACTAACTGTTGATAGATTTAATGGGAGTGTTACTCGCATGGGTGAGGAAGTAAGTTTATATATTGATGGAAGAAAGGTAGAATATAGGGAATTTCAAAATATTCAACCTTCATCTATAGAAAAGATAGAATATATAGATATCCCATCAGGTAAATATATTCGGGATAAAACAGTGATTAATGTTATATTAAAATATCCTACAACAGGAGGATATTTGGCAGTAGATGGAAAACAAAATATTGGTTACTTACAAGGTGATTATAACCTAACTACACAGTATGTAAAAAAGAATTTAATTTATTCTTTTTTTGGTGGATACTATATTGAAAAAGACCACAACAAGGGAACTCTATAAAAAGATTATTTTATTTTCCCCAACTATTCTTTAGAAAGGGAGAATAAAACGATATCAGATTTCAAGAAAAAAATAATCAATATGCACAATTTAATATAAAGTCTTCCTCGGAAAAAAATATGATGTTGGGAAAAGTATCTATTGTACATAATGAGATACCCGAAAATGAATCTTTACGACAAATGGTATATTCAACTTTGGATGGTTCTTCTATAAATTCATTTAGCAGTAGTAAGGAACAATATTTAAAACCAGCGGTTGAATTATATGGAGGATTTAAATTACCAAATCAGCAATCTCTTGATCTTTCAGCAATAAGTTCATATAGCAGTAACAAATATTCTCGTATATATAGAGAAATAATTTTTTTTACTCAAATGAAGGCTGATGAAAAACTTCTTAATATAAACATATCTGCCAATTATGTAAAGCAATTAAAAAACAAAAAATCATTAAGTTTTTATTTATTAGATAATTATGTATTGAGTGAGACAAAATATATTGATAATATTAATACTGACCAACGATTGTACACTAATGAAGCTATATTCTTTGCTGGCTACCTGCATTTTTTTAATCCTCAGTGGATGATGAATACCCGCTTAGGAACCTCATGGCTAACATATGGCTTAAAGCATCAAAAGGATATAAGTCAACTATCTTCCCGGGGAGATATTACAGTCAGATATCAGATTTCTGAAAACCAAGCAGCAACCATGATGTTAGCAATAGGAAATAGTTTTCCTACTATAAATACATTAAATAATGCAGACCAGCGGGTAGATTCTATAATAATCAAAAGAGGAAATCCTGAATTAGATATTGCTAAATTGTATAATATAGCTTTGATATACAATCTCTTCAGTAAAAAGATTAATCTACAGGCAATATTTATAAATAATTTATTTACTAATATAATGGTGCTGGATTATTTTCCGGAAAAAACAATATGATTTCTCATTATCGAAGTGACGAAAATATATATCAACAAATTGGAGTACTTTCTGCTACATACAATTTATTGAAAAATATTCCATTTAAAACAGAACTTGCCTTCATCCGTAGCAAATTTGATGGTGTTATTGATGACTCTTACACTACATTCAGGGCTAATTTTGATCTAAATTATTTATGGAAAAGCTTTATGTTTAATGTGTATGTTTCAGTAAAGGAAAAACAACTTACAAATTCGTATGTTTTTGAAGAAAACTTTACTAGTTATGGTGGAAGTGTCCGGTGGAGTAATACTAATTGGCATATAGAGATTGGTACTAATAATCCATTTTCTCACCATAATTACTTAAGAAAAATTTCACGAGTATTCCTTATTCTTATGATAATAGGATATATAATAAATCTTTTCAACAAACGGCCTATGCAAATAATATACCGGTTTAGCTTTGGAAAGAAATATAATATTGAAAATAAAAATATAAATACTCAAATAGAAAGTGCTATTTTAAAAGTTGATTAATAAGTTATAAGAGAATTCTTAAATGAAATTTAATCTAAAACCATGTCCAAATGAAAAGATATCTATTACCATTTTTTATTGTGCTTCTCTTTTCAGGCTGTGCACAGAATACACCTTTAGAGAATGCACTTCAATTAGCCAGACATAATCAGGAAGAACTAATTAAAGTACTTGAATATTATAAAAAAGAACCTGGTGATAGTCTTAAATATAAGGCTGCATGTTTTTTAATAGAAAACATGGTGGGATAGAAAAAGCTTTCAATAGTTAGAAATTACCCTGGGCAAAAGATATCTCTTTTGAATTATTTACTGAATATATATTGCCTCTTAGGGTTAACTATGAGATCCTCGAACATTGAAGAAGTTTATATCGTAAACGTTTTGAAAATATTATAATAGATAGATTAGGTAGCAATGTGGATGTTGCTATTCAAATTACTGATTCTCTGAAAAATTATCCTGTCCATATTGAACAACTTTCATTTATCTATCCGGATATTAAGCCAGGTACTTTGATTAATATCAAATTTGGTGCATGTGAGAATTATGCTCACTTAGCCGTATTTGCTTTACGTTCGGTAGGAATTCCGGCAGCTGTTGAATTTATACCTCATTGGGGGTTATCCAATAAAGGTCATACATTTAAAACAAAATGATTATCCGCATAATGTCCTATTATAAATTCTGGATTTGAAGTC
>JAJPZJ010000059.1 GCA_021204405.1 Tannerellaceae bacterium
AAACATTCATATGATGTTCAATAAATCAACGGACATTATGCGGATAATCATATTATTTTTTACTTAAAAATGGAACCGGCGACCTTCCTACCGACAGCCGTTTTAATACTTCCGACTTGTATAAAGTACTGGAAGGGGCAGCTTACCTGCTAAAGATGGAAAGAGATGCAGAGTTGGAAAAGCAGATCGATGAAATCGCGGATATTATAGCCGGTGCACAAGAGGCTGATGGCTATCTGTATCCGGCCCATACAACCAGCTCTTTCCGTATGGCTCCGCATTGGGGTGGGGCAGGCATGGGAGATAAACCCTATTCGTGGATAGTACATAGCCATGAGCTTTATAATGTAGGCCATCTGTACGAAGCAGCTGTAGCCTATTACCAGGCAACCGGAAAGACGAACCTGCTGGATATCGCGACAAAGAGTGCGCAGCGTATAAATAAAGTATTTTTTGAAGGTGATCCCCGGTACAATGAAGGCAAACCTGTTAACCAGGCACCGGGCCATCAGGAAATAGAACTGGCACTGGTAAAGCTATACCAGGTAACCAGTGACCCGTTGTATCTGGAAATGGCAAAGAAGTTCCTGGATATACGCGGGGTGACCTATGTACCGGAGGGCGAGGGAACCATGTCGCCCGAATATGCCCAGCAACATGCACCGGTGCGCTGCCAGCACGAAGCGGTAGGCCATGCAGTACGTGCGATGTACCTGTATGCTGCCATGTCGGACGTAGGCTCGTATTAGACGAAAAAGAGTTATCTTTTCCCTGATAGCCACGGATCATAGCCTGTGCGATCTTTCCACCCAGGAAAGGATCTTCACCGCTTCCTTCGGAGATACGCCCCCAACGCGGATCGCGTGAGATATCTACCATCGGGCTGAATGTCCAGTTAATTCCATCCGCACCTGCCTCGACAGCACCGATACGGGCCGACTCTTCAATAGTTTCCATATCCCAGGTACAGGCCAACCCTAACGGAATAGGGAAAACGGTTTCGTATCCGTGGATCACATCCATACCAAATAACATAGGGATTTTCATCCGGCTTTCTTCTACGGCGATACGTTGTATTTCGCGGATCTTATCTACTCCCTTGATATTGAACATACCGCCGACAAGACCTTTTTTTAATCTTTTCGGCAATATCACTGTTCTCGGCCAGACCGGTAATAATATCACCATCGCTGGGCAGGTTCATCTGTCCGATCTTCTCTTCCAGTGTCATCTGCCCCATCAGGCGGTCGATAAAGGTATCCATCGCAGGATCTTTTGTTTGTTGTGCATGCAGTGTAAGTGAAACTGCACAAACAGAAATAGCTGTCAGTAACTTTTTCATGGTATTATAATATAATTTAAATATATTCAAATCTTACAATATCCCCCATAAATCCTCCAGATAGGAACGGCTAACAGGTTAACCCTATTTTTCAACATTTGGGGATACTTTTCCTATGTGCTTATTACAAAGCCAAGGAAATAAGCTACTCACCGGAATTTAGATATAAAAAAGTAGTAACTTAAACAAAAAAAGAATTGATTATAAATCAGATAATCATTATGAGATAAGAAAAAAAAGTAGTAAAACTGGAAAAATCAGTCATTTCTAAAGGCAGTATTCCCTATTCTCATCACCCTCTTCTCGAATTCGTCACGTGACACGCCAGCTTTACTTCTTGCCCTGGTACGGTAATTATAGATAGTACTTAAGGAGTAACGCAGGAATGAAGCAATTTTTACACTATCCGTAATGCCCAGGCGTACGAGAGCAAAGATACGAAGTTCAGTAGTTAGCAACTCACTCGGCTTTAATACAATCTGTTCGTCACTGGCCAGTAAGGAATTAAATTCTTTTACAAAGTCGGGGTACAAGTTAAGGAATATGGTATCAAAATTAGCATATAGTTCTTCCAGCTCATTCTCTACCAGGGTGGTGGAACGAAGCATTTTAAATAACTCTTCTGTTTGTTTGGAGGAGGCCTTCTTATACAGGGATTTCCGGTAGTCTTCCAACTTGTTGATATAGGCAGAGCAGAGATCGAAGAAATAGGCGATATATTCTTCTTTAATATGGTTTGATTCTGAAAGTTGAGCATTACGCTCATTTAATTGTTCATTTTTCTATACAATGTCATTGTTAAGTTCTACCAGCTTCCAGTTCATTCCTGCCAATTCCTCTTTAATACGGGATACTTTCTGCATTTGCCTGGATACATACATAACAGCCAATATCAGAAAGAAAGATAGGAGACTGATCATTGCCAGATAAAAAAGCAACTCATTACGCCGTTCAGCTTCCTTTTCACGATAAGCTGCATTGACAATCGTATAGAACTGGGAAAGGTATACCGTACGGAAATATACATTACAGAAAATTGCATCTTCTATAGCCGAACCGGCATAGAGATAGGCGCGGTCTATATCCTCCTGCTCATAGCGCATAGCTGCCAGGTGTTGCATGGAAGCATTGTCTTTTATTGCTTGTTCAATATCTGAAATTGAGGAAAGGGCATAATAAGTTTCAGCCAATTCCGGTTGCTGCTTCATCCTATAGATTGTACCTAACAGATAAGTAACCATAGGATAATTAAGGTTATCTTCAGGCGTATCGGTTAATAAAGCCAATAGTTCTGCTTCGGCTTTATCCGGATATCCTTTATGGATGTTTTGTTGTAACTCATTCATACGATACCGGAAAGAGCCGGGAGAAAGAACGGATAATAAAGAGTCACGGTAAAGTGCCACTTCAGCCATATAATCCACGTCAGGATTATTACCCTAGTAATAATCAAAAAAAACGGATGTAGGCCTCATAGTATTCAGCTAGTAACTCTTCGGATAAAAGAGCCTGATTGATTTGAGAAAGTAGATGCTCCGCCTCCCGGAAACGACCGGAAGCAGTATAAAAAACCACCAGATCCACTTGAACCGCATCCATTAAGGAGTGTTGCTGGCTGTTAGTAGCGATTGCCAGGTTTTGCCTGGCATAGCTGATGGCCGAATCGAGGCTGAACTTATAGTATTCTTTGTAAAGAGCCCTGTTAAGTTGATAACGCTGTAAAGGTGAATGTTGGTCGGCCAGTAGCCGTTTAATCCCGGCAATCTGTTCCTCTTTCTGTTCTACATAGCGTTGTTTATCAATAATTACTCTATCCAGTTCATTAAGTACCTGCGACAAGCTACCGGAAGCAGCATACACCGTATGGCTTAACAGAAAAATAATAAACAGAACAGGGGATTCCTCATAACAATTATATCCGGGCATATTATAACAGTCCGGGCAAAGATAATAAACTCCGGCTAAAGAACAATGTAGCAATTTATAATTTCATAATACAAAAACTTCTATTCCCGATAAAAAGGAGAAAGTACTATTTAGCATATTTATCCCGATCAGCTTCTGTAATCGGCCGCAATACGCGGCAAGGATTCCCTACTGCCAGCATACCGGCGGGAATATCTTTTGTTACTACACTACCGGCTCCAATTACACAACCATCCCCAATCGTAACTCCGGGTAATACCACTACATGGCCTCCAATCCATACATTATTACCAACGGTGATCGGGAAAGCATATTCAAGGCCTTTGTTGCGTTGTTCTATATCCAACGGATGGCCGGCGGTATAGAAACCACAATTAGGTGCAATAAACATATTGTCCCCGAAAGTGATTTTGGCTCCATCCAGCATGATACAATTATGGTTGGTAAAAAAGTTCTCGCCAATTTCGATATTGTAGCCATAATCGCAAGCAAAAGGAGGTTCTATAGTAAAGGTTTTGCCGGTTTTATGAAATAACTTCCGGATCAGTGCACCACGTTCTCCGGTTGCTGCAGGATGTGTTTTGTTGTATTCGCAACAAAGACTTTTACATTCCATCCGTTCCCGAATGAGATCCGGATCATAATTGGTATCATATAATAAGCCTTTGGCGGCTTTTTCTTTTTCAGTCATATACTGTTTACTTTATTTATTCCACATTTTTCTCCAACCATTCTAACCGGCGCTGATCCGGCAAATGCTTTACTTTAAAATATTCAAATGTTGCATTAAAGCTTTTGCCATCCGGCGAAGCAGATAATACCTCCATTAATTCCAGTGCTTTGGCAAGCATAGATTGATTATTTCTGGTTTCTTCTTTCCCGTTTTGCATTCCTATTTATAAATAGATTCACAACCCGTTCATCTATATAAACCATATTCATATATACATAACAAACATACATTTTCTTTTGGAAACCAAAAAAATAATGAAAAATCTTTCTTTTTCATCTCCCCTTCTTTTTATCAAAAAGTAAACAAATTCAATAAATCAGAAACAGATGATCCGCTTATCGGTCAAATCACTAACTATTCATGCAAAGAAACCCTTCAAGTTAGCTAATATACTGCTTATATCATCTTATATTATTTCCAGCTTCTACAAGGCAAAGTTCCGGATTGTAGAAACCAAACTCCAGGCTTTTATAAGCAGAGGTCTCAAGGTGTAAAAGCCGGAAGTTTACCTTGTAGAAGCCGTGACTTTGCCTTGTAGAAGCTGGGAAAAGTGAGAATTAAATTAAAAAACCAAGTCAGTTTATACGAAGAAAACAGCTTTTTTCTCCTAATTCAGCTTTTACCACAGACCTTTTTCAAGTTTCACTTTATCCGTATTCCCAAACTTTTTTATAACAGAAGAAAAAATAATTTTCCTTATTTCTACAATCTTAAAACCTTACAGAAAGCAAACCTCCTGTTTCTCTTACATTTCGAAAAACGTAAACTTCACGAGAGTAACTTATTTGAAAATATTTACAGAGGACACAGGGCAGTTACAACAGATTTATAGCAAGATAAAATAACAAAATGTCAAAATGTAACTTTACAAAAAGGAAATTTTCTTTTCCTATCTCTTTATATTTACTGACTAGGAATATCTTAATACGGCTACTGCTTTTGCAGGGAATAAAGTCCAGAAAGTGAACTATACGTTTATCTCCTGTCAGGCTTCCCGACATAATCCTGGGGCAATCTATACTTACTGCCAGTAACTTCCTCCTAAAAAAACATTAAATATCGCAAGCGATATAAATTTATGCTTATATTTGCATCGCATCAGATTATGACGCTTGCGATGTAAATAAAAAATATTTTATAAAAAGATTGTTTAGGATGGAAACAACATTTTATTCATTTTCGGCAAAGAGTTTGCAGGGGAAAGAGATAGGGATGGATATCTATAAAGGAAAAGTGGTATTAGTGGTAAATACAGCCAGTAAATGTGGTTTTACTCCCCAGTTAAAAGGGCTGGAGGCACTTTATGAAAAGTATAAAGAACCAGGGCTGGTAATCCTGGGATTTCCCTGTAACCAGTTTGGAAACCAGGAGCCGGGTGATGAACATTCGATTGCAAAAGGCTGTGTACTTAATTATGGGGTTACATTCCAGATGTTTTCAAAAGTAAATGTAAACGGTGAATCCGCTCATCCGTTATTTACCTACCTGAAAAGTGAATTGAAAGGGACATTGGGGGATGCTGTGAAATGGAATTTCACCAAGTTTTTGCTCGACCGCAACGGTAAACCGGTTAAACGCTTCGCCCCAATCACTCCGGCAGCTAAAATTGAACCATATATTAAAGAATTATTGTAATTGGAAGATGGCTTACGAACAGTTAAAACTGGATAACCAATTGTGTTTTCCGCTCTATGCCCTTTCGCGGTTGGTGACACGGGAGTATCAACCCTACCTCGATGAACTGCATATTACTTACCCGCAATATCTGGTCTTGCTGGTATTATGGGAGGCAGAAGAAAAGGTAAGTGTCAATACGATCACTAAAAAATTATTACTAAACACCAATACTGTCCTCCTCTGCTTAAACGGATGGAGAAAGAAGGATATATTATCCGCCAACGCTCTGAAACAGACGAGCGAAAAGTAATCCTCCGGCTTACCGAGACAGGAGTGGCATTGAAAGAACAGGCTGCTTCTATCCCTCAAAAGCTGGCTGCCAGCCTATTAGCCGGCCCATTATCTACCACAGAAGTGGCGGAGCTGAAAAGACAGTTATGCCAATTGATAAAATATTTATCAGAGGAAGAAGGGAAATAAGGTTGTAAGTAAATAAAATGTTCCCTGCTTTCGCAGGGAACATTCAATGATTTTCTATATTTCTATTAATCTATTTTTACTTTATCAGTTTTTCTGCTTCTTCCAACAATACACTTTTATTTACTATTCCTGACTTACGCCAGACAGCTTCTCCCTTATCAAACAATATAAAAGTAGGTACCGACTGAACCCGGTATTGTTCCGCCAATTCCTCATACTGATCGACATCTATTTTTAAAATATATACCTGGGTAGCTAATTCTTTACTCAACTCTTCTACAACAGGGGTCATTGCCCTGCACGGACCACACCAGGTTGCGAAAAATCTATCAAAACCGGTTTATCTCCGGCTAATATTTCTTTTAATGATTCCATATCTTTTACCTCCAATTAAATTAAACCTATCTGATTCTTATTTTTATGCAAGATATGAACTTCTGTCCAGAACCACCTCTTTTTTATGATTCTTAATATTTATGGGTAAATCAATTCTATCTATTATACAAACTCCGGTTCCATCATAATATTACATCGATCATAAACAGCCTGCCACCTCTAAGCTGTATAAAAGACTTTTTCAAATGTACAAAAAAGTATAAAACAGTTGTACCTTTTTAATTTATTAAGTACCAATCATCATACAGATTACTCAAAATATATTTCTGTGCTGATTTTAAATACTCTATTCTTCTTCAGAAATTTACTTTAAATATTTTTCAAAGAAGGATGCTATTTTGTCGAATGGTATAATATCCATACGATCATATAAATCTACATGGTTGGCACCGGGGATGATCAGCAGTTCTTTGTTATCACCTGTAAGCATTTTATATGCATCTTCGCCGAAATAACGGGAATGGGCATTTTCTCCGTGAATGATTAGTACGGCGTTACGGATTTCTCCGGCGTAAGTTAATTGCGGCATGTTGATGAAAGAGAGAGATGAGGTCACATTCCAGCCATTGTTGGAATTAAGCGAACGGGGATGATAGCCGCGCTTTGTCTTGTAATAGCTGTAATAGTCTTTTACAAACCAGGGGGCATCCTCTGGCAACTGGTCAGGTACTCCGCCACCCAGTGTGTAAGTGTCATTTTTGCATCGATTGTACGCTGGGCATTGAGTTGCTGGCGGAGTGTATAACGTTCATCTGCGTCCACAGAATCAAAATAACCGTTAGCATTCACACGGCTCATATCATACATAGTGGAGGCTACGGTAGCTTTAATACGGGTATCCATCGCTGCTGCATTAATGGCCAGACCACCCCAGCCACAGATACTGATAATCCCAATGTGCTCCGGGTCTACATTATCCAACGTAGTAAGGAAATCTACGGCTGCACTAAAGTCTTCTGTATTAATATCCGGCGAGGCTACGTAACGGGGTTGTCCTCCGCTTTCTCCGGTATAAGAAGGGTCAAAGGCAATGGTCAGGAAACCACGCTCGGCCATTACTTGTGCATAGAGCCCGGATGACTGTTCTTTGATCGCTCCAAAAGGTCCGGCCACAACGATAGCCGGCAACTTTCCACTGGCATTCTTCGGTACATACATATCGGCAGCCAGTGTGATACCATACCGGTTGCGGAAAGTTATTTTGCTATGATTGACTTTATCACTTTGAGGGAATACTTTATCCCACTGCTGTGTTAATTCCAATGTTTCCATCTTGTTCTCTTTTAGTTGATTATTATCACTCATTTTGTTCGTTGCTCCTGATGTGGTTGTTATAACCACGAACAGAACCATACATATTATTTCTTCATTTTATATTCTTATTTATTGTTTACCTTCATACCAGGTATGTTTTTAATGACTCGGGCAGGTATACCGCCTGCAACCACATTATCAGGAACATCTTTGTTAACAACTGCACCTGCAGCTATAATAGTATTTACGCCAATAGTTACTCCTTGCAGGATGGTAGCGCCTGCGCCAATCCAGGCATTCTTTTTGATATGAATAGGAGCAGGTATAAGTGAATGGCGATTTTCAGGGGAGACGGGATGCCCTTCGGTCAGCAGGCTGACGTTGGGACCTATCAATACATTGTCTTCGATAGTGATACCGCCCATATCCAAAAATGTACAATTGAAATTGATGAATACGTTTTTACCGATTTTGGTATGCTTTCCGTAGTTGATGTACAAAGGAGTAAACACAGCTACACTTTCATCGATTGTGCTGGCTGTAATCCGGCTTAATAAATCCCGTATTTCTGCCGGATCTTCTGCATTGTTCATCTGTATCAGCCACGCTTTGGTTTGGTAAGCAGCTTCTCTCATTTTATATCCCTCAGGATCATTGGCCGGAATGGTTTCTTCGTTTCTCAGCCGTTCGAATATATCTGATTTCTCCATCTTTTTGTTTTTAAATACAAAGATGGGGATTTATCATCCTTACAGGTTAATGATATTCAAACCAATCCTTAAAATATTCAAACCACTTCTTCCCGCAGAGACCGGGGATTGGTTCCTGTATGTTTTTTGAAGAAGTTATTAAAGTAGGTGGGATAATCAAAACCAAGGGCGTAGGCTACTTCCGATACATTCCAGTCGGTATGTAGTAGTAAGGCTTTGGCCTCTGCAATAATTCGTTCCGTAATATGGGCTGTGGTTGATTTACCTGTAATTTCTTTTACTGCACGGTTTAAATAGTTGGTATGTACATTCAGGTACCGGGCATAATCCTGGGCTGTCCTCAATGGTAACGGATACCCGGGAGTCTCGATTGGAAATTGTCTTTCCAACAATTCGAGAAAGACAGAGGTAACCCGTGCAGTAGCTTTTTTAGTCTGATGGTAATGCTCTGACAGGTGCATTTTTAATGCTTCGTGAATGATAAGGCTGATATAGTTACGGATTAGTTCATCTTTAAATGTATAGTCGCTTTCCTGTTCTTCAATCATTTTTTTGGAAAAGGGAATTGAGGAATAACTGCTGCTCTTCTGATATTTCTAAAACAGGTGTTCCGCTAATTTTGAAAAAGGGAGATTGCAGCAGGCTTTCAGAACGTTCGGAGTGTTTTAGGAATTCTTCTGAAAAAAGACAGGTATAACCTATGTACGTAGTTGAGATTGTCTCCCAGGAATAAGGAATATGAGGATTACCAAAGAACAGGATGGTACCCTCCTGCTCAAAACTTCTGTCGGCATAGTGAATAATGCTTTTGCCGGTAGTCAGGCAAATCTTATAGAACTCCTTATGGCTATAGGTGCGGGTCACGCTACTATCGTCATCAATCTGGAATGCCTTAAAACCTTTTAGCTTAAGTTCATTATTAAATTCTGAAATGATGCGTTTTGCCTTCATAGTACAAATATAAGAAATTCAAACCAGACCCTAAAAGATTCCTATTAACTGTATATTTATTTATTAAACAAATTTGAAATGAAAGGAAATAGCTCGCATATAAGACTACCATTTTAGCTGTACCCGGATACCATCAGGGTGATTATCAAACTGCAATCGGTAAGTTTTACTAACAGGATCCCATTCAGTGGCCACGCGCTCAACTTTACGACCGGCAGTCTCTTTCACTTTTATTTTCTTTGGTAAGGCAGGTAGTAATACACGCATTACATTTGTTGTACCCGCAGGGCTTTTTACAATAAATGAATAACTGTTTTTCCCCACTTTTTCCTGATAGACACGTGCAGCAGTGGCCAATACCTGAGGAATATCGGGCTCAGTAATCCGTTCTAAGTTATAGAGAAAAGCCTGGTTACCGGGAGTAATCTCTTTTTCTGTAATTACCGGAAGCTCCGGGTCAAACAGATCGATATATAATCCTTTTATTTTATTAGATTCCAGACTTACACTTTCATCCATTACAGCCACTATGTCAAAAGGCCCTCTTTCCAGCCGGAAGTTATTTTTAAATTCCAGTTGGCCATTACCTGCATACTCTTCATATAATTTCCGGACCTGCGCCACATATATTTTATCATTCCCCTGTTCCAGCATAAATTCTTTCGGGTCTTTACGAATGATACACACCATTCCTTTTCCAGAAGAATAAGAACCATCTTTCGGATAAGCATTTAATCCCAGTTGGCGGAACAAATGCCCAGAAGGAGTCCTGTAAGAAAGTCCATCCTGATTCCACCACTCTGTTACTGTCTGGAAAGGATCACTGTCACGTCCGCAATAAACCAGTATTCCCCCATTCTTAACCCAGGCAGCGATCCCTGCGTGTACCTCAGCAGACATAGGCCTCATATTTGCATAGGAAAGTATCAGGACTTTTGTGTCTTTCCAGGCTTCCGGGTAGGAAATATTTTCCATATGTATAACTTTCACCGGTATCCCTCTTTTCAGAAAAGGAAGTGTCTGTCCAAAAAAGTTGGAGAGTTGCGGATCTGTGTACCCCCGGTGTTCAGGGTAACCCTGGAACATCATTGAGTTAGCAACCATTACGCTTATACCTGCCGAACCGGATATTTTGTTGTCCGATAAAGGCATCTGGTTCAGTGCATTGATCATTACCTGTATCTGGGTTGAATAGGAATGGGGAATAGTTTCCTTCTCTCGGGTTTCCGGCATCTCATAAAGTCCTTCGTAAATACGCTCCGGCCAGGGCATTACTTCATAATCGGCAATCTGCGGATAGAGAAGTTGAGCAGTAAAGGTTGCTTCATAATTCTTTTTAAAATCGTCCCAATCCCGGGGACGGTCTTCAATAGGATCAGTCAGGAAATACATTTTTCTTCCGGTCGGAGCAGTCATCGATTCCATAGATCCATATTCCAGAAAGGCCGTTTCAAATACACGTTCCTTCATCACGCCCTGATAATAATTAGGTACACGCGAAGTGCCGGTCCACACCTGAGCAATATATCCATCCACACAATCCAGTGAAGCAAGGCTTGCTTCCGGACTTACGATCTGCCATTGCGAGTAATTGATCAACGAATGAGTCGGCACAAAACAGCGGATATCCCTGCCCAATTGTTTCCCATACGCTTTGGCATAACTGAAAAGTTCGTCCAGTGCATGATAATATAAATGATATTTCAGTTTATTGGAAAGATAAGTGTTCTCAGGAGATTCATGTTGTGGCCTCCAGTCAAAACCATAATATTTCTTCCATTCCTCCTTAAAAGCCTCACTATATCCCGCATGGGTCCAGAATCCGGGCTCTTCCAGATAAATCACATCAATACCGGCGTCAATTACCCGTTTGATATGCTTCTCTTTCATATAAGAAATAAAAGAAGATGTAGGAACAAGATAGGGAACGGTAGCTCCATGCCAGATCGTGTCGCCGTCTACCGACATCTGCCCTTCCATAAAATGTTCTTTCCCGTCCCATTTCCCCATAAAATAGTCCTGATATTCTCCCCAGGCAACTCCTGTTATAAAATGCGTATAGTATCCCCGTTGTTGCCATGATCGAAGCCGTTCTTCAAAAGACATTTCCGGATGATCGTGCGTACCATATATGACTGCTACATCAGCACGGATATCCATAACCGCTTTCCACGGAGCAGCCGTCTGAAAAATTGTCTTTTCAGTTTCGACGTGAGGTATTTCTTTATTGGATGTACAAGCTATACCACCGGCAATGAGAAACATTCCGGCACATAGTATCCGCCACTCTGTTGCATTCATGTCATATTAATTTACACTTCCGGTTAAATCTGCCGGAAGTTCGTTCCTACCTAAGGCTAAAGCGTCTAAATTTTGCAAATAAAAATAGGTAACCCTGAGCAAATGTCAAAATACTTTATCAGAATTAATAGATGATTAAGAAATATTTGTATTTGAACAAAAAAGAAAAGACACTCTCCTTTAACGATAGTATCTTTTCCTTCTTATACTTTCCAATTGTAAAGATGTTAAATTCATTGGTTACAACCAGCACGTTACATACCGGATAAGAGCAGCATCAGATCTTATCGCCAAGCCGCCTGGTAATAAACGATCCGACCAACAGGAAAACAGCAGCCCCAAGAAGTGCAGAAACAATAAGTCCCTTTGTTGTATCCACCTCAAGTTTAAGAACTTCAAAAATCCATCCCCCTAATAACGCTCCTATCAGGGCAATAAATAAATTGATTGCAAGTGTGTAAGATCGGCCCTCGAAAAACTTCCCTGCCATAAATCCAATAAAGATACCGACAAAAATAGTCCCGATGATGCCTAAGCCCATGTATAAGTCCATTTAATTTCATTATTTAAATTAATAATTACATAAACAACATTGTTATGCTACTTTTTGTTCACTAATAGTTAAGATTTAATTTTTATACATTTTAATACATGATTTACAGCATATTAAAATGACTAAAAACGGACCGATTATCTCGCCACCAACAAATGGACCTCCTTTATTTCACGGGTTAAATTTAATCCGTACAGTTAAATTTAATCCGTACAAATATACTCTTTTCTCGTTAAAACAAAATTAAAGCACAAAATTAAAAATATATCATAAATATCGTATTTTTGATCAATTATATTTCTTATATACTCGTCATAATTCAAATAAAAAGTATAATTTGCATCACTATTATATGAACTTAAATTGACATGGAAAAAATTGAAGTAAAAGAAGCCAACGGTAAACTTGGCGTTCTGGTTGTAGGAGTAGGAGGTGCGGTATCCTCTACTTTTATTGCAGGTTCACTTGCTGTGAGAAAAGGTTTAACCACTCCTATAGGTTCCCTTACGCAATTAGCGATAATGCGTTTGGGAAAATGTAATGAAAACTGCTTCCCTAAAATTAAAGATGTTGTACCATTGGCCGATATAAACGATATGGTATTCGGCGGATGGGATATTTTTGCTGAAGATATATATGAAGCATCTCTTCATGCGGAGGTATTGAAAAAAGAAGACCTTGAAGGGGTAAAAGATGAACTGGCGGCAATCAAACCAATGCCGGCCGTATTCGACCAGAATTTTGTAAAACGCCTGCATGGTACACATGTGAAAAGCGGTGCTACCCGCTGGGATTTAATGGAACAGATACGTGAAGACATCCGTAATTTTAAAGCCGCCAACGGTTGCGACCGCGCCGTAGTGATGTGGGTTGCCAGTACGGAAGTCTATATTCCGCTAAGCAAAGAACATGAAAGCCTCGCTGCTTTTGAACAAGCTATGAAAGAGAACAATACAGAGGTTATTTCACCCAGTATGTGTTATGCATATGCTTCCATTGCAGAAGGTTGTCCTTTTATTATGGGGGCTCCTAACCTGTGTGTGGATATACCAGCTATGTGGGAATTTGCCGACAAGAACAAAGTTGCCATCAGTGGGAAAGATTATAAAACCGGCCAGACAATGCTTAAAACTGTATTGGCTCCTATGCTTAAAACCCGTATGTTAGGCCTGGAAGGATGGTTCTCTACCAATATCCTGGGTAATCGCGACGGTGAAGTACTGGACGATCCGGGTTCATTCAAAACAAAAGAGGTAAGTAAGTTGTCCGTAATTGATACGATCCTTCAACCGGAAGTATATCCTGAGTTGTACGGAAATGTTTATCATAAGGTACGTATCAATTATTACCCTCCGCGCAAAGATAATAAAGAAGGATGGGATAATATCGATTTAATCGGCTGGATGGGTTATCCAATGCAGCTAAAGGTCAACTTCCTGTGCCGCGACTCTATCCTCGCTGCTCCTTTATGCCTTGATCTTGTACTGTTCTCAGACCTTGCACAACGTTGCGGATTCTATGGCATCCAGAGCTGGTTATCTTTCTATTTCAAGAGTCCGATGCATGCACCCGACCAGGTGCCGGAGCACGACTTGTTTATCCAGCATACAATCCTGAAGAATACACTTCGTAAGATCATAGGTGAGCCTACTATAGACTACCTGGATTAATACGGAATTTCTTTTGTAAAATATATTATAGTAGATAAGGTATCTCCTGAAAAGGAGGTGTTATTAGTAACACCTCCTTTTTTAAGGGATCCCTTAATTTTTTAATACGGGAGTATATGAATTATGCGATCATTGCGGCAGGTGAAGGATCACGGCTGGCGCAGGAAGGTGTGAAATGGCCTAAGCCATTAGTAAAACTAAACGGGATCTCTTTAATAGACAGATTGATCAATGTTTTCCTGAAAAATAATGCCTCTTCAATCAGTATTATTGTGAATGAAGAGATGAAAGAGGTACAAACACATCTGCAAAACCTCAAACTACCTGTACCTTTCTATCTACTGGTTAAATCAACCCCCAGCTCCATGCACAGTTTTTATGAACTCAGCCGTTATCTGGATGGCGAAAGTATTTGCCTTACCACCGTGGATACTATTTTCAGGGAAGAGGAATTCAGCAAATACATCCTGGCTTTCCAGCAGGAAAAAGAGCTGGACGGGATGATGGCAGTTACCGATTATATCGATGACGAAAAGCCTTTATATGTAAATACGGACCAGGAGATGTTTATCAACGGCTTTTTAGACCCGCCCGCCAACTGTAAATATATTTCAGGCGGCATTTATTGCCTCAGACGTAAAGGGCTTACTGTGTTGAATAATGCGCTGAACCAGGGCGTTTCAAGAATGCGGAATTATCAACGCCAGCTGATACAGGAAGGATTGCGGCTGAAAGCTTACCCTTTCAGTAAGATCATAGATGTAGATCATGCGGAGGATATTGAAAAGGCCGAATTATTTTTAAAGTCATAACACTGCATAATGAGTCAGATAATAATTGCAGGTATTAAACGAGGAAGCAGGTTTTCCCCCAACCATATAGGCAACGATGCTGCCATATTCGACCTGACAGCCCGCTATTTACGGGAAATAGGCTGCACCGTTAACGAATATACGGAAACCGACCTGGAAGAAAAAGGCGTGGAAGAAAAATATATCTTCAATATGGTACGCGACTGGCAGGCTATCCGCCGGTTACAACAATTGGAGCGTGCAGGCCATGTGGTAGTAAACTCAGGATACGGGATCGAGAATTGTACCCGCGAAAAGATGACCCGTATCTTGCTGGAAAACCAGATAGACCATCCGGAAAGCCTTTTCCTTCCCACCAGTATAGATCCGGAACAGGAACTTGAGCGGGCTGGTTTCCATCACTGCTGGATTAAACGCGGCGACTTCCATGCGATCCACCGCGAAGATGTTACCTATGTACGTAACCGCGAAGAAGCGAAAAGTATCCTCAAGGAGTATGCTTTACGAGGGATTTTCAATGCTGTGATCAACGAGCATCTGGTGGGCGACCTGGTCAAGTTTTACGGTGTTGCAGGTACCGGCTTCTTCCACTGGTTTTATTCTTCCAACCAACACCATAGTAAATTCGGACTGGAAAAGATCAACGGAACTGCCCAGGGATTCACATTCGACATCCCCTACCTGCAATCTTTATGTAATAAAGCTGCCGGCGTATTAAATATCCATATATACGGAGGCGACTGTATTGTATCGGAAGAGGGTACCATCAAAATCATTGATTTCAACGACTGGCCCAGTTTTGCACCCTGCCGTGACGAAGCTGCTCCACATATTGCCCAATGTATTTTCAATCTGTTCAATAAAAGATGATAAAAAAGAAATTGAAACCGGAAATAGAATCGACTCTTAAATCGATGGATACCGAAGAGTTTATTGATATCCATTTTTATCGTCCGGTTGGTTACCGGTGGGCGGTCTTCTTCCATAAACTGGGAGTTACTCCCAATATGATCACCATCGCTGCGATATTCATCGGGATCGCAGCCGGTATTTGTTATTATTTCCAGAGTCTTGCTGTCAATATACTGGGAATGCTGTTACTGGTATGGGCCAACTCCTACGATAGTGCCGACGGGCAATTAGCCCGGATGACAGGACAAAAGTCGCCTTTAGGCCGTATACTGGATGGTTTCTGCGGCGACCTTTGGTTTATTGCCATCTACGCTGCCATCTGTTTACGCCTTACCCCTGAATGGGGGATCTGGATCTGGGTACTGGAAGCCATTACCGGCTTTTTTCATAGCAAGCAGGCAGCCATGGCCGATTATTACCGGAATGTACACCTGCTGTTCCTGAAAGGCAAATCAGGAAGTGAGCTTTCGCATTCAGCCACCTTAAAAGAAAACTATAAAAAGCTTAGCTGGAAGCATGATTTCATATATAAACTATTCGAGACCTTTTATATCAATTACACAGCCGGACAGGAAGCACTTTCACCCAACTTCCAACAGATGATGGAGGTAATCCGGACGAAGTACCACGATGAAGCACCCAACTGGTTCAGGGCCGCTTTCCGTGCAAAAAGCTTCCCCTTAATGAAGTACACCAATATGTTATCATTCAATACACGGGTATTATTTCTCTTTTTCACTCTTTTTATCCATATGCCCTGGTTATACTTCGTTTTTGAACTAACCGTATTGAATGCTATGCTGGTATATATGATCGTTACACACGAACGTTTCTGCAAAGAATTTACACAAGAATTAATTAATCAGCCATAATAACAAACACTATATGATCTGCATAGAACAGGTAAAAGGGATTATTTTCGATTACGGGGGCACACTCGACAGCAATGGAATGCATTGGGCAGAGGTTATCTGGATGGCTTATGAAGCTGCCGGAGTACCGGTAAGTAAAGCTAACTTCCGCGATGCATACGTACACGGAGAACGTACATTGGGTAAAAACCGGATCGTCCTGCCCCATCATACGTTCGGAGATATGTTACGCATCAAAGCCGGCTTGCAGATCGAATGGTTAAAAGAGCATCATTTTCTGGATACAGCCTGTACAACTCCGGAAGTAAAAGAGCAGATTGCTGCCTGGTGCTACACCTATGCTGCCAACGCTATTGGAAAAGCTACCCCCATTGTTGAATCACTTGCCCGGCAATATCCGCTGGTACTGGTTTCCAACTTCTATGGCAACATAGAGGCGGTACTGAAAGATTTCGGACTGGAAAAATATTTCCAATCTATCGTTGAATCGGCTGTAGTAGGCATCCGCAAACCCGATCCGGCAATTTTCGAGTTAGGATTGAAACAGATACAGTTACCAGCCGGTGAAGTGGTTGTTATAGGCGATTCGCATGATAAAGACATTGTTCCGGCTACCAGGCTCGGCTGCCAGACCATCTGGCTAAAAAGTATCAGATGGAGTGCCTATCAGGGGGATGAAACAGCTGGTACGATTATCGAAGATTTCAGCGAACTGAAAAGGATTTTCAATTTATAAAACCACTTTTTTATAAAGCAAGCATTTTCTTCTCTTTTACCAGGTCAGACGCATCCATCTGCAAAGATGGAACCGTACACATTTTAATAAAATCGCCCGGTTGGCAGGTATAATCATAATAAGCCTGCTGCTCCTCTGTTAATGCGCCGGGTGCAATTAAATCACTCTCCATTTGGGTGAATTCAGTTACATCCGTATCATTACTTTGCTTCACGAACAAAATACGCCGGGCTACCGGATTATGATTATAGTCCAGCCCGATATATAATCCCCGCAACTGCCGCGGCCGGTCAAACATAGGTAACTGGAGGTATACAGTTACTAATGTAAGCTTAGGTTCACTATGTTCACTGAACATACCATACACACTCTGGTGATTTCCGGCCAGTGCCACTCCCCATTGGATCTCATGGCATGCACTCAACCGGCCTATCCGGAGATGGTCTTTCCGCTCGTTCATACAAATAATATAAGGTTCCACCTTCAAGGAAGCCGACGATGAAGAAAGGCTGTAGTTGATATAGGTCCCTTCTATTTCGGGTATTCTTCCGGCTGATTGCCGGAGATCTTGTTGGAGGCGGTCAATAAAAGTCTGTTCCTTCGGTATATCCAACTCATCGGGTTCCAGTTGGTGTAAGCGGCTAATCATTACCGGTGTATTATTCACCAGTTTTCTTTTCGAAATATTATTAACTAATAATAAAGCATTATCCAACGCCTCTTCAGGCGGAAAAGTCTTTAATCCTTTAAAATAGGCAGGTAATACCGTAGTATATAAAGAGGATACCACACTCGGAGCCATATCTGCCCAATCTGCAATTTCTTTCATCTTTACCCCCTGGCTGCGCAAATATTCAATTCGTTGATAAAGCTGGCGTAATTGTTCTTCCATGTAATAGGTTTCTGAGTTTTAAGGAACAAATAAAAGAAATCCCTATCTCAATTCCATTACATATATATTACATACATGTTAACTAAGAAAAAAGTTAAACCAACTCTTTTCAACAAAGGATCCTTACTCCACATATTTCACCTGTTGTGCCTGCCCTTTCCGGGCAACCGTACTCCATTCTGATCCTTTTACCTTTACTTTGCCCGTTACAAACTCCGGTATATTATACGATTTCATAAACCGGTCGTAAAAGTGCAGGTCTTTCTGTGGTACAAGGAAAGGCTTGCGTGGTTCTCCGTTCTCGTCGATATAGCCGACAAACGGTCGGGTATACAATCCGTTCATCCGCCGGCTGCTGAACACGACCCAACGGCTGTTACTACTCCAGGAATGATAACTCTCAGTATCCCTGCTGTTAAAACGGTTCAGGGAGATATGGTAGTTACAACTCAGGTCGATGAGGTATAGGTCGGCCTCTTTATGCCAAATAGAAAAGTTACCGTAGTCAGACAAAGAATACATCAGGAACCTACCATCCGGCGAAACCCTTGGATAAGAGACACTCCCTCCTCTTTGGGCAGCGTTGTAAAGCGTATCTACTTCCGCTCTGAATGTACGGTTTTCCGGATCAAAAGCGATAGCACACAAACTATATTTTACTTCATCATAGGCTACCGGCAACTCTTTTGCTTTGGCGGAGCAGAAATAAAGACGCTTTCCGTCCGGCGAAAAAGTAGGGAATGTTTCGAAGGCATTCGGTGAAAAAAGGGAGGGAGCTGTAACAATCTCCTGCTTCTCTACGTCATATACTACCACATCGGAGGCTTTATCAAACACCTCTATCCGGTTGGGATCATTTGTATGGAAAGCCTGTTGTGTCTGGTTAACCGAAAAGGCCACATATTTACCCGATGGATGCCACGAAGGATATACCAGGTGCCCACCGGTTTGCTCCGTATACGTATCCAGTTTCTCGACCTTACCTTCCCTCAACAGATAAGTAGCCGCATGGGTATCACGCATATGAAATAGCATCCGTTCTGGATGCTGCATACAGAAAGAATGGCAATTCATGCAATTGCCATCCGTCATTTTATTTTCGACAATAGCCGTTTCCCGGTAACTCTCCAGGTTACGCTGGTAAATCCCCATCCGGTTCCACAATTCATACCCTGGCTCAATAAGGCGGTATACCAGGTAAGGATCAACCGGTTCAGGTGCGACATGCATTTTAAAGGGATAGAAAGAGAGCCATTCCCCTTTCTCTTCAATAACTACCGTTACAGTAACTGAACGGCCGGCTGCCTGCTTCAACAATTTCTTCCATTTACTAACCGGAATAATGATCTCTCCTTTTTTATCACTTACCTGGAAAGAATATCCCACAGTACGAAACAAAGCTCCTGCTTTCTTACTTCCATCACCCACCCGGAAATTAAGTGGAGCAATATTCGGAGGTATGGTTACATTCAGGTAGTTAGGCCAGATATCCGGATCGTCGGAAAAAGTGTGCTGTGTATCAATCGGGGCTTCCGAACAGCCGGTAAAAAAGAGTAACAGGATAAAGTAGTTGAAAATCGTTCTCATATCTTACGCGTTTTCATTTGAACATAAAGTAATACCAGTATGTATTACCATATGAATTCCGTAATAAACCAGGGAGTGCGGCCTGGTTGCCGGCATGGGCCAGCACCTGCTTTTTGTATTCGGCAAAACGGCGCACAGTAGTTTCCGGTATCCGGTAGTTCCTCCACGCCTCCGGATCTTTTTCATTCAGGATAATGATGGCTTCCTGAAAACTGGCCAGTAGCACAGGTAATGCTTCTGTACCCCAATAGCGGTCAACCATCTCACCAAAAGCAGGCAAATTCTTATTCAGCAGGTAGAAAGCTCCCAGATATTCCAACGGCGTACGGTTTGCCGGATTACTTGCAATTAAATCTTTTAAATCAACAAACAGCCCTCCTACCAGCGACAGGTGATTATCTTCCGATTGCGGTAAAGAAGCCTTCAATCTACCCAATACCGGATCGGCTGCCACTGCCTTATCATTGTAAAGGAAATGCCGGTGCCCGGCTGCCCATTCGTGGTAGAACCGGGTATTTTCCAAAAGGGCAATATATTTCTCAGCAACCGGATAAGATCCTTGTACCAGGTTCGTTTACACCAACCGTTTCAACATCCTGGGATTACCTTCACCCAATGCACTTACATAGGCTTCGAACGCCATATTCTGGGCAGTAGTAGTATATCCCATCACAAATGCGATATTACTTAATAACATAGAAACATGTACGGATTTATTCCAGGCGACAGCGAGCCCTGAAACATTGGCCTGGTTGTAATGGAACATGCGCTCAGCCAGTTCACCCCTGGCAGCCAGCGCCACATTAAGGTAACACAGGTAAAGGTAATTATCTTCCAGTTTACCGGCATATTCAATTACCTTATCCCATTGTTCCCGGCGGGCATAGTAGTCTATTGTTTTCAGGTTGTACGAACGCCCGTCACCATATCGGTGATATCCTGTATATAACAAAACAGCTAGTACGGCAACCTGCAACAAACCGGAACCCACAGGTTGTATCCTGCCGGAAGGAAACTGCCGTTTCCGTAACAACAGCGCCCCGCAGCACAAAAGAGGAAGGCACAGCCAGGCAAAATAAAGAACCGGTTTCGGATCTATTCCCGGCTGATAATAGCTATCCGGAAGAAATGCCAGGCAGTAGTTCCCCACAAATCCCCTATAGAAAAAGGCTATTCCGATACATACTACCTCCACACAAGCCAGTAACGAGAGCCACCCTCTAGGCGTCCGGTTTAATAACTCATACATACTCCAGCAAACCGCATACAGCAAGGCTACCGGACCAGCCAGCCAAAAAAGTACAGGAGTAACAACCAACCCTGTGATTAAACGGATGCCTTCGTGCTCTATCACGCATGTACCCCACAAAGCAATTAACATCAAAATATAGGCAACAGTACCTTGTGCCAGGTAATTAAAATTAAAATGCAGGAACAATAAAAACACGCCGGGCAGCAGGTAGCAGGCCGGGCACACTATGCCGGGTGCAATTCGTTTCAGGATAGCACGGGTAAATATTCCGGTAGCCGTTAATAATCCAGCAACAATAGCAGGTCCCGCCAAAGGCACTGCAAATATTGAACCAGCCATTCGGATAACCACAAAGCCAATCCTCCCGGCAACGATACTTTCTCTACCAGATAAGCCTGCGTTAACTGGAACAACTGGAACTGTTCCACAAAAAAAGAAATGGTATGCCCTGGCCCATTCAAGGAAGGCCGCCAATACAATAAATAGAAATATCCAGCATAAGGTTAGTTTGAGTTTCATCTTTCGTTTAATTCAGATCAGGTTTGTTTTACCAACGTATAATGCCGGTCTATACAGGGCGGTAGCTCATGTACATAATGGGTTACATAAATAAGTGTTTTTCCCGGCAATAAACAGAACTGTTCTATAATAGCGGCCACTTTATTTTTATTACTGATATCCAGGCCATGTAAAGGTTCATCGAGGATCAGGAGGTCAGGGTCTTTCACAAAAGCACGTGCCAACAATACCAGCCGCTGTTCTCTGGAAGAAAGAGTGAGGAACAGGCGCTCTTTCAGATGACCGATACCGAATACTTCCATCCATTGCAAAGCAACTACCTGCTGTTCCGCATTGCATTTCCGGTGTAACCCCACGGAATCAAAGAAACCTGAACCCACAATTTCCATAGCCGGCACATTCTCCATATAATACAGATGCATCTCAGGAGAGACATAGCCGATCCGTTTCTTTATATCCCATATACTTTCACCTGTGCCACGTTTCCGGTCAAACAGATACAATGTATTAGCATAGGACTGTGGATTATCCGCATACAACAAACTTAACAACGTGGATTTACCCGAACCATTCGGCCCCGACAACGACCACTTTTCACCATTCCGTACCTCCCAGTCCAGTTCCCGCAGGATCGTACGCTCCCCATACCGGATAGAGACCTTTTCCATACGGAAAGTTACTTCATGGGTGACATTCTCTTTTCCGGCTACAGGCAACTGTATGTTATTTTCCACCGAAGGAAATAACCGCCATTGTACGTCCGTGTCTGCCAGAAATTCCTCCCGGGTACAAACCGGGTAACACCTACGCTCCTGCACAGGCAACACATGCGTCACCACATCCGGAATATCTGCCGGATTGGAAAGCAACAGGATTAACTGCAGACCTTTCAGTTGGGTAATCCGCCGGAACATTTCTGCCAATAAACTACGTGAAGCAGCATCTAACCCGATAAACGGGTTATCCAATATCAATATATGTGGACGGGTAAGCAGCATACGGACAATCAGGAATTTCCGCAACTCACCGCTTGAAAGGAAGATCAATCGTTTAGGTAGCAAGTCTTCTATACCGAACAGGATCAGCAACTGCTGTAACTCCGGTGTACCGGTATGCCCGCTGAAAAACTCCTCCACAGTTGGTATATCATCCGTCTCAGTTGAGTGCCAGCGTTGCTGGTAATAAGAGTTGCGGCAGTCGGTAAGCGAATAGATGTCTTTGAAAGCCATACTTTTGATCAGGTTACCGGCCGGCCTTTCAAAGCCATAAGTCACACAGCCTTCTTTCAAAGCTATTTTGCGTTGCAGCATATCGGTAAGCAAGGATTTGCCGGCTCCGTTGGGGCCAATAACTGCCCACTGTTGGCCCGCTTCTATCTGCCAGTTTACCGGCGAAGCAAAACGTAATTCCGGCAAGCGGGGTACTGCATCCTGGATCAGTACCGGCATATCAGGGTTTTCCATCTGTTTTTCCATACTATAGTGTATAGCAAAGGTAATAGGAATTTAAATAGGAAATGCAGGAGGAGGAAGAAATTAGGGTAATAAATAGTGGTAACCGGAAGATTTAGTAAGAAGTATACTAGTTTGTAAAATACCTGTTCCCCGCCTGCGCGGGGAACAATGTCTTCCCGGGGTTGAATACATGCTACTTACCGGAAAAGCAGTTAAAAAAGAAATACACATATGTTTATTTAATCACATTTTTAATTAAATTTATCCCTCAAATCAAATATTAGACCACATGCAAAAAAACAATACTTCTTTTATCCTCCATCCTTTTCTGCTGCGCATGCAGCAAACAACAAACGGTTGATGTGTACACAACTACTGCCGATAAGGCAAAAACTATGTATCATACCTCTGCTGTCCTGGAAAACAACCGGGAGGTAGCAGATAACAAAAATATAATCCGGTTAAACCCGGCCGTAAAATACCAGGAGATGGATGGCTTTGGTGCCGCGATAACCGGTTCAAGCTGTTATAACCTGTTGCAAATGGCACCGGAAGACCGGGCAGCGTTATTAAGGGAAACGTTTGATCCGGAAACCGGCTATGGTTACAGCTTTATACGGGTATCGATAGGTGCGTCCGATTTCTCTCTCGACGAATATACCTATTGCGACGAGCCCGGTATAGAGAACTTTGCCATGCACGAATACGACGAACGCGACCTCTACCCTATCTTACGGGAAATCCTGGCAATCAACCCGGATGTAAAGATCCTGGCCTCTCCCTGGACCTGCCCGCAATGGATGAAGGTAGATAACCTGAAGGATTTAAATCCTTTTCCCTCCTGGACCAGCGGCCAGCTCAATCCGGCATACTACCCCGATTATGCCACTTATTTTGTAAAATACCTGCAAGCTATGGAGGCGGAAGGATTCAATATACACAGCATCACCATCCAGAACGAACCCCTGAACCGGGGCAACTCGGTATCCCTCTATATGACCTGGCAGGAACAGCGTGACTTTATAAAGAACGCCTTAGGCCCTGCACTTAAAAAGGCGGGTATCACTACGAAAATTATCGTTTATGACCATAACTACGATTACGATATCCATAAACCGGAAAACTACGACCAGGCGCAATATTCCGTAAAAATTTACCAGGATGCCGAAGCAGCCAGATATATCGACGGGGCAGCCTATCACGCTTACGGAGGAGAGGTGGAGGAACTGGACACCATACACGCAGCATTTCCCGATAAAATTTATATTTTACGGAAATGTCTATCGGCCTGTGGGGAGACGGTTATACCTTCGGCGGTGACCTCCTATGGAATATGCGGGAGGTATGTATTAAGTCTATCAACAACTTTAATAAAGCGGTGATTATGTGGAATTATATGCTCGACAACAACCATGGCCCGTGGAGGCCGGGCGGCTGTAATATCTGCCTGGGTGCGATCGATATTGATTCGAAAGATTACCGTACCATGACTAAAAACAGCCACTACTATGCCATGGCGCACCTATCCAAAGTCATCCAACCGGGCAGCCACAGGATAGCCAGCGCAGATAATGTACAGGAGGGTATTTACTATTCGGCATTCGAAAATCCCGACGGCTCGTATGCAATTGTATTATTAAATGAAAACCGGGAAAGCCAGCCGGTGGTTGTGGTAGCGGGAGATAAGCGCTTTATCTACCTGTCAGAGCCTCAATCGGTAAGTTCTTTCCGCTGGTAGGGCGGCAATTATTATAAAAACAGGAACAACCAGGCAGGTAACAGCCCTAACTGTTTCAAACGGTTCCTGACCTCACCTAATGCCTTGGTCATTTGCTTTTCGACTGCTTTCTCGCTGATACCGAGTAAAGCGGCAATTTCTTTATTCTTTAAATGTTGCTCCCGGCTCAGTAAGAAAACCTTTTTACACTGCGGGGGCAATCCGTTGATAGCGATTTCAATCTCGCGGGCTGTCTCTTTTGCCAGCAGGGTATCATATTGGTTGGATTCCATGATAATCCGGTTAATTATCCCGTCGGTCGATTCCATGCCGGCACGGGTCTGGTTGTAGGTGGAGGAAATATGGTTCATTGCCCTGTTGTATACTGCCTTATACAGGTAAGGTTTAATCGGTTCGGTAAAGTCCACATTTTCCCGCTTCGTCCATAAAGCCATAAAAACTTCCTGGACAATGTCTTCTAATATCTCCCAGTTATTTACATAGCGATATGCGTAGGTGACAAGAAACTCATAGTATTTCTGAAAGAACTGTCTGAAAAGGGAATACATGGGTTAACAACAAATAAGCTCCTTACAAAGTTACTCTTTTTTTACCAAATGCTATTTTTTTCACTTTCCGGGGTAGGGATAAGCAGAAGTTGCCTGTGATAGGTATAAAGCACACACTTATGATGGAAGAGATCATACTAAAATACCTGCGGGAGGAAGCCACAGAAATTGAAAAAGCCCAACTGGCGGAATGGCTCCGGCAGCAGGAAGCAAACAGGCAGCAATTTATGCAGCTACGGGATCTTTGGTTAGCTGCTACCCCTATCCCACATGCAGGCCCGGATTATGCGGAACAGGCTTTTCAGCGGTTTATGCAGGCAACGAAAAAGCTGGAAAGCAAAGGATTAAAAAACGCCTCCTCCGGTTTATACAGGTAGCGGCAGCCGTTATTTTAGGACTGGTATGCCTCGGAGGTGGTTACTGGCTAGGCAACACTCCATGAAAAAAACAGAGGATGTACTGGTCATGAACCATTTTATTATGGGAAAAGAGAGTAAAGGAGCGATTACCCTCCCCGACGGTTCGGTCGTATGGCTGCATGCGGAAAGTGAGTTAACCTATCCGGAACAGTTCCCTTCCTCCGAACGGAAAGTACAACTCAGAGGAGAAGGTTATTTTGAAGTGAAAGAAGATAAGGAAAAACCTTTCCGGGTGGAAACCGGTGAGCTGACGGTGCAGGTATTGGGTACCCGCTTTGATATTAAAAACTATCAGTCTGCAAATACAACGGAAACCACCCTCCTGGACGGAAGTGTTGCCATCCATACGCCTGCCGGCAACCGGCAAATCCTGCTTAAACCCAACGAAAAGTTCGTCTGGAACAAAGAAACCCATACCGGCCAGGTAAGCCGGGTAACAGCCTCCGACTATATCCTCTGGACCAACGACAGGCTGGTAATGACAAACGAACCACTGGCCGCCATCCTGTTCAAACTCGGGTGCTAGTACAATATAGAGATAACCTATGAGGGGGATATTCCCGCTGATACACGGCTTTCGCTTACCGTACGCCGGGAATCCAAAGAAGAGATTTTTAAACTACTGGAACTGATAGCTCCGGTGACCTGTACACTCACCGGCCGCACGGTAAGTATCGGGAACAAGTAAAATGTATAACCTTAAAACGAAATGCGTATGAGCTGAAAACAAGAGTATGTTAACCAAACAGGCGAATGCTGGTAACATCCGCCTGCGGTGATCAAAATTCGATTGCTCCCAAAAGTAAGGGGTTGAGAGCAAAATGTCTAACTTAAATCAATACAAATGTATGAAAAATAATTTCATCAAAGGAGGCACACCTTCCTTTCTAACCTTTATTACCTATAGAAAAATGAAACTGATAGTCTTTTTCGCTGTCATTTCTTTCTTCCAGTTAATTGCAGCGACTGCCTACGCCCAGCAAACCAACCTCACGTTGAAACTAACAGGAGTTACGCTGGAGCAGGCCATACAAGCCATTGAGGAACAGACCCCATATGTTTTTTCCTTAATAATACGGAAGTAAACCTGCAGCAGCGGGTAAACCTGGATGTGGCAGATGGCGATATAAATGATGTATTGAAACAGCTATTGAAAGACCAGCCTTACCGGATTGAAAACAATAAAATCGTATTGCCGGCCCGGAATAGCACACAACAAAACCGGAAAATAACCGGCCAGGTGACCGACGGAAACGGAGAACCGGTTATCGGGGCAAATGTAATTGTAAAGGGTACTACCAACGGCACCATAACAGATATAGAGGGTAACTTCTCTTTGGAGATCGCAGCCGGCGACCAGTTACAGGTTTCCTATATTGGTTATCATGCCAAAGATATACCATTGACAAACAACACTTTTTACCGGATTATACTGGCGGAAGATACGCAGGTGCTGGATGAAGTGGTTATCGTAGGTTATGGTGTACAGAAAAAAGTAAATATAATAGGTTCTATTGCAACTGTAGATGGCAAACAGTTGGAAAACCGTGCACAATCTTCTGTTGTATCGGCACTGACCGGACAGATGCCTGGCGTAACCGTTAACCAGGCCGGCGGACAACAGGGCGTACAAACCGGCACGATCCGGGTACGGGGTGTAGGGTCGTTCGGGGCTAAGCCGGATGCCTTAATCCTGATCGACGGGATTCCCGGTAACCTGACCGATATCAATCCCAACGACATTGCAAATATCTCTATCCTGAAAGATGCTGCCACAGCCGCCATTTACGGGGCCCGGGCTGCCAACGGGGTAGTATTGGTAACCACTAAAAACGGACAGGAAGGCAAAATATCCATCAACTACAACGGGTATGTGGGGTTCAACCGGGCAACTGCTTTACCAGAGTATGTAAATAGCTGGGAATATGCGGAAGTATTAAACCGGGTGGATGGCGTAAGCCGTTTTACGGCCGATGAGATCCGGGCCATGAAAGAGGGTACCCGGCCGGACGAATTTACCAATGAAAACTTTGTAAAAGACCTGTTCAGCGGAAACGGCCTGCAAACCGGCCACGACCTCTCTTTAATGGGTGGTTCGGAAAGAAGCCAGTACCGGGTATCTATCGGTTACCTCAGCCAGAATGGTATTATTCCGAACAATAATTATACCCGTTATACGGCACGGGTTAACCTGACCTCGCAGTTAAGTGATAAAATTAAAATGACTGTCCGGCTACGGGGAGACAATGCGAAGGTGGAAGAACCGAACCTGGCCGACTCGGTAGATGGCACTACCGACGATCCGCCCCTGACCATGATCCAGCAATCCCTGCGTTTTCCGGGATACAAACCGTCTGTATTATCAGACGGATGTGGGGCCGGGTGTAAAGAACATGGGTACCCCGAAAGCGTGGTTAAACTCCGGTTCGTTTATGGAAAAGCCTACCCTGCGTTTTAACCCGGCGATTCAGTTTGATTATCAACCGATCCAAAACCTTACGATCAGCACAACCGGTGCTTATAATTATACGAATGCAAAAGACCGGCGGTTCAGGGCTACGCTTCCGGTCAAAATTGAAGAGACGATCAATGTGTTAGGCCCTTCCCGGCTGGATGAAGAGTGGAAAACCACGGAATATAAGTCGTTCCAGGCAACCGTTAATTATTTTACTACGATCAATAAGGCTCATAATATCGATATACTGGCCGGTTATTCCTGGGAAGAGGAATCGGAACGCCAGATCAAAGCCAGCCGTGACAACTTTCCCAGCAACACGTTACCACACCTGACAGCCGGTTCACCCGACAACCAGTTAAATAGTAGCGACGGATATGATTGGGTGATCCAATCTTTCTTCGGACGCCTACAATATAACTATAAGGAACGTTACCTGATGGAAGTGACCATGCGGTATGATGGCTCTTCGCACTTTCCGGTAAACGAGCGCTATGGCTTCTTCCCGTCTGCCGCCCTGGGCTGGCGGTTATCCGAAGAGGGCTTTATCCGGGATAATGAGAATCTCGGGTTTATCAATAACTTAAAACTGAAAGCATCTATCGGTATCCTGGGGAATAATAATATTGGCAATTACGCTTACCAATCCGTATACAACCTGGGAGAGGCCTATAATTACCCGGTAGGTTCCAATATGTCGCAGGGAGCCCGGTTGAAAACCTACGCCGATCCTAACCTGAAATGGGAAACAACCCGGACGGTAGACGGTGGTTTCGAGGGGGTCTTCTGGGATGGAATATTATCTGCCGGTGCAACCTATTTCTACCGGAATACCTACGATGTGCTTTATAAACCCGTTTCCAGTGTATCCGCTATCTTCGGCCTCGAACTGAGTGAGGTGAATACCGGCGAGCTGATTAACCGGGGTTGGGAGTTCGAACTCGGACACCAACATACGATTGGCGCATTCCGGTATGGCATCAACGCCAACTTCTCTATCATTAAAAACAAGGTAAAATCACTGGGACTGGGCAATGTAGAACAGGCAAACGGCCTGACCGGGAACGGGACCGACCTCTTTATCGGTTATCCCATGGATATGTATTACGGCTATAAAACGGATGGAGTATTCCTCGACCAGGCTGATATCGATGCCTGGTTTGCCCATACCGACCAATCGGCTATGAGAGCTACCTATGAAAACACCAAACCGGGTGATATAAGGTATATAGATATCGACGGGGATGGTGTGGTAGATCCGACCCACGATAGGGTATACCTGGGCACACGGATTCCGAAATATACCTTCGGTATGTCGCTCAATGCAGCCTACAAAGGGTTCGACCTGAATATCTTTTTACAGGGAGTAGCGAGCGTAAAAGGACAGCTTAACAATTTTGCAGGCTTTGCTTTATATTCGGAAGGCAATATCCAACGGTGGCAACTGGACGGAGAGTTCGACCCCAACAATCCGGAACGCTATCCAGTTTATCCGCGGATTACCAATATAGGCGGCCCTACCGGTATAAACAACCAGGTATCCGACTTCTGGATCAGGAATGCCTCTTACCTGCGCCTGAAAATATCCAGTTAGGCTATACGCTGCCTGCCGGCTTATTTTCCAATACATTTATCTCGGACATCCGTGTGTATGCCACCGCCGAAAATGCATTGACATGGAACAAATATCCGAAGGGATGGGACCCTGAAACCAACACGGGTGGGAATTACTATCCCTTCCTGGCTACCTATACATTCGGAGTAAACATTAAATTCTAACGCGCTATGAAAACATGGATTAATAAAACAGGTTCTATTTTGATGGTACTCGTCCTGCTGGCTTCCTGCTCGATGGACCGGTATCCGTTGACCGACTTTGGCGAAGATGAATTCTTTACCAGCAAAGAAAATGCCCGGCTGGCTGTTATGGGCTTGTACCGGGGAGATATGAAATTCAACGACCCGGAATATACCCCCGAGGATTGGTAGGGCTACGGAGCCAACGTATTACTGGATGGCGTAACCGATATCGGCTACGACCGCAGAGGGTTTACCAACCCTATCGGCCAGCTCACCTCCGGTGGTATCTTATCCGACAATAATAATGTGAGTGCCCTTTATAAAAGGCCTTACAACCGTATCAGTGCCTGCAGCCGGTTTATAGAAAATATAGACCGGCTGGGTGCTTCCCGGGAGGTAATCTGGATGAAAGCTGAAGCCCGTTTTATCCATGCCTGCTCCTATTTCTACCTGGCCTCTTATTTTCATGATGTGCCGCTGGTAAAAACAGTACTGACGGCAGAAGAGAGTAACAACGTTAAAAAGGCAGCACGGGCAGAAGTCATCCAATACATCGTAGACGAACTGACTGAAATAAGTACGCAACTCCCCCGGCATAAAGAGCTGCCGGCTACTGAGCTGGAACGTGCCACTTCGCAGGCGGCACTCGTATTCCTGGCACGTACCCACCTGCTGAATAAAGAATATAAAAAGGCTGCTGAAGTATGTAATACGATTATCACCTGGGGCGACAACCAACTGCATGATAACTACCAGACCCTCTTTTATCCGGCTGGGAAAAGCAGTCCGGAGCATATCTTTGCCATCCACCTGGTCGATAACCTGGCCGGGCATGCCCTGCCCCAACATGCCTATCCGGTAAAAGATGCCGGTTGGTGCCTGGTAAACGGGTCCTCCCACCTGTATGAGGCGTATGAGTTTCTTGATGGATCCCCCTTCAGTTACGAAGACCCGCGTTTCAATCCGGATAATTTAGGAGAGAACCGCGACCCGCGCCTGGACTATACCCTGATCTACAACAGGGCTACGTTCAGGGGAACAACCTATACCTGTCATCCAGAAAGCGGTTCGGTAGATAAAATAGGTGCCGGACAGGCGTCGCAAACGGGCTACCTGCTCCGCAAGTATTTCGATGAAACCTAGACGGGCGATTTAAACCGCTATGGAGGGATCACCCCGGTAGCCCGTTATGCGGAAGTATTACTGATGTATCTCGAAGCAGAGCTCGAAGCAGGTACCCCCCCATTACCCAATCGCTGCTCGACCAGACGATTAACCCCATAAGAAGCCGCGCCGGCATGCCCCCGGTGACCGAAACCAACCCGACCAGGCTACGGGAGATCATCCGCAAAGAACGCATGGTTGAACTGGCATTTGAAGGACACCGCTTGTGGGACCTTTTCCGCTGGGGTATAGCCGTAGAAAAACTAAACGAACCGGTGTACGGCTCTCCGTTCCGGGTAGAAGATGAAAGCGTCTTAAGCAAAAAGAACGGCGAAACCGATCCTTACAACCGCTGGTATGTAAATACACGTGCATTCCGCGCCGGACAGGAAGTATGGCCTATTCCTCAGGACGAACAAAATATCAACCCTAACCTTAGATAAGTAAATACTAACTCAGATACGTTACAGCGAAGCTGACCCAAAGTAGGATTGCAGTAAAATAAAAAGCAAATAGTTCCCCGCGCAGGCGGGGACCGCAAAAGAACTACCGGTTTCATCTACAAAAAGAAAGTAAAAAGGCTGTTTTAATGCGATCCCCGGCTTGACCGCAGGGCTGTTAAATTCTCTCTCCTTAGTCCTGTAAGGACGATATATCCTAGCCCAGGGCACCAGCCCTGGGTAGTTAGGAATATAATGGTGTGGGAGTGCTGTAAGCACGACATAATAAAAATTTGATCTTAGGTATATTTTATGCCGTGCTTACAGCACTCAAAAAAGATCCATATCAACTACCCGGCACTGCGTACCGGGCTAGGATAGGCCGTCCTTGCAGGACTAAGGGAGAGAATTTAACAGCCCTGCGGTCAAGCCGGGGAAACTCATCATACTTTTCGGTCACTTCCGCTGTAAGTGTCCTTTATTTGATTACAAGATGAAAAAAAGTATTATAAATTACATAGCTTGCACCGGGCTACTCCTACCCGCTGTTCCTTTATGGGCAACCGACAGGCCCAACATCCTGATCATCCAGACAGATGAACAGAGTTTCCGAACCCTGGGTTGTTACCGGCAACTCCTGCCGGAAGCACAGCAATACCCATGGGGGAAGGGCAACCAGATGGAAACTCCCCATATCGACTATCTGGCCGGGCGGGGGATACTGTTTTGAAACTGCTACGCCACCACCCCGGTCAGCTCCCCCAGCCGGGCCTCTTTCCTGACAGGTTTATACCCTCAGCATACAGGCATCTATATGAACGATATGCTCCTCAGAAAGGAAGCGGTTACTTTTGCAGAGATCCTTCGCTCTAATGGTTACAATACCGGCTATATAGGTAAACTACATGTAAATGGAAAAGAAAGGCCCGGATGGAACCCGGAGAGAGATTTTGGTTTCACAGATAACCGCTATATGTACAACCGTAGGCACTGGAAAGTAATAACAGCAACGCCGGAAGGGGCCCAATTTAAAAGGGAAGCAACTATCCGGGAAGCCGGCTCTATCCATTTCA
Source organism: Tannerellaceae bacterium (assembly GCA_021204405.1). GTDB lineage: Bacteria > Bacteroidota > Bacteroidia > Bacteroidales > Tannerellaceae > JAJPZJ01. The sequence continues at coordinate 32,607 of JAJPZJ010000059.1, forward strand.
CCACTGATTTCCTGACTAACCAAACAATAGATTTCATACGCCACCAGCCAGATATCCCTTTCTGTTGTATGCTAAGCCTTCCCGACCCGCACGGCCCAAACCAGGTCCGTGCTCCTTATGATACACTCTGTTCCCACCTCTCCTTCCAACAACCGGCAACCGCCCTGAAAGATACCACCGACCTCCCCTGCTGGAGCTACGGAGGGAATCTTCCGGATGACCAGATGGAAGATATGGCTGCCTATTTTGGCATGATTAAATGTATTGACGATAATGTAGGAAAAATACTCGCAGTCTTGTGGGAAACCAACCTGCTGGAGAAAACTATTATTATCTTTACATCCGACCATGGCGATATGTGCGGAGAGCATGGATTGATTAACAAAGGAGTGCCCCTGGAAGCATCGGCCAAAGTTCCTTTTATTATCAGCTTTCCCGCCGGAGGGATACACAACAGCCATACGGACCATGTCATGTCTTTGGTAGATTTTACCCCTTCTCTCCTGGGTTATTGCGGAATCCGTACGGAGCAGGCTTTCGACGGACGGGATTTATCCGCCTTGTGGAAAGGGGAACAGCCGGAAGGCAACTATAAGGATATTATTTTTATGCGTTCTACCACTCCGTTGATGGAAAGCGACTGGGATGAATCGGCTACTGCCGGAAGGTACCGGTGGTTATCGGTGGTTACCCCGCAATACAAACTAACCTATTCCGAAAATGAGGAAGATGTCCCCTGGCTGACCGATCTTGCAAAAGATTCCGGTGAACTGGTTAATTGTTATGGTATGCCCGGATACCATGCCATTGTAAAAGAGTTAGCCTCCGAACTGGTCAATTATGGTAAATCATACAACGATATACGGATTTACTATCCGCATCTCCGGAAGGAACTGGAGAGAGTAACAGGTTGTAAAGTATTATAAATTTAAAAGAAAACAAATATGAATGTTAAATATATCACCGGACTAGGTGTATCATTCTTACTACCCCATATAGCCGGTTGTACCGGATAACAAGCAGCCGTGCAGGAAAAACCCAACGTAATTATTATCCTGGCCGATGATATCGGGTATGGCGACCTGGGTTGTAACGGGGAGCAAACGATCCGGACACCGCATGTAGACCGGCTTGCCCATACCGGGCTGCGGTTTACGGATGCACATGCGGTAGCAGCAACCAGTACCCCTTCGCGCTATTCGCTACTAACCGACCAATATGCCTGGCGGCGGAATGATACCAGTATTGCCACAGGCGATGCGGGTATGATCATACGCCCGGGACAGGCTACCTTAGCCACCTTGTTTAAGGAACACGGCTACACTACCGGGGCAGTGGGTAAATGGCATCTCGGACTAGGCGACACAGCCGGTTCACAGGACTGGAACGGATGGATTACACCCGGACCCTCAGCCATCGGTTTCGATTATTCCTATATCATGGCTGCCACAGGCGACCGCGTACCCTGTGTATATGTAGAAAACCAACGGGTAGTCAACCTTGATCCCGCCGACCCGATTGCGGTTAGTTACACGACGCCTTTTCCCGGAGAGCCATTAGGTAAAGACCATCCGGAATTGCCCACCGTATTAAAACCCAGTCCCGACCATGGCCATGCCGATGCAATCGTAAACGGTGTTTCGCGCATTGGTTATATGAAAGGAGGAAAACAGGCGTTATGGCAAGACGAGAATATTGCAGATAGCATTACGACAAAGGCAGTACAGTTTATCGAACAACATGCAGGCAGCCCTTTCTTCCTCTATTTTGCAACCAATGATATTCATGTTCCCCGCGTGCCGCATCTCCGTTTTAAAGGAGCCACCACCATGGGTGCACGCGGCGATGCAATTATCGAGTTCGACTGGAGTATCGGACAGATCGTAGAAACACTCGAACGGTTAGGCATAGCCGGCAATACGCTAATTATCGTTACCAGCGATAACGGCCCGGTGGTTGATGACGGGTATGCCGACCAGGCGGTGGAACTACTGGGAGCTCATCGTCCGTGGGGAGATTTCCGGGGTGGAAAGTACAGCATTTTCGAAGCCGGCACGCGCGTTCCTTTTATCGTTACCTGGCCGGAAAAAATAAAGGCTGGTGTATCGGATGCGCTCTTCTCGCAAATAGACCTGTACGCCTCACTGGCCTGTTTACTCAACACGCAACCGGCTACAGGAGCGGCTCCCGATAGCCGCAACCACTTACCAGCCTTACTGGGCAACGACCGGAAAGGGCGTGACTATGTGATTGAACAGGCTACCGGCTTATCGGTATCGGACGGCGAATGGAAATATATTGCCCCGAATCATGGTGCAGCCTATAATAGCCTTACTAATACAGAATTAGGCAACAGCCCCGTTGACTAGTTGTATCATATTAAAGTAGACAAAGGGGAGAAAAAGAATCTGGCCAGTCAGTTTCCTGAAAAGGTGGAAGCGCTGAAAGCGATATTGGAGTATGAGTTACAACGGTAAGGTAGCCAAACATACACCTCCTCTGTTCCCGGCGCAGGCGGGGATCGCAAAATAGCTGGCCGTTTCACCTATAAAAAGTATCCTGCCTGTTCCAGTGCGGTCCCCGCCTGCGCCGGGAACTTGTTTATTTTGTATTAAGATCTCCAGGCAACGCCTGGGATTATCTACCGTTTTCTTTTATAGCAATCTTTCATATTACATTGTGAGCAACCGTAAGGAACTCTTTGTATCTGCTCTCCTACTCCAACTATGGCGCTGACCGATTTAATGGGTAGCATCAGGCTGGAACCGGTAAGGGTGATACCGCAAAACCCGGCAGGCAGAAAAGAGAAAAGTGTATGCTGGTCGGATACCGGCCAGCTGCAATATCCCGGACTATACGGGTTGGTTAGTGAATAGCCAACCTGTTTGTTTTCTTCTTCCAGCAAGTTTAATGCATAGGCCATGATTGATTCGGTGAGTGCCGAACCGATTGCGTCGGCAACAAAAGATTCTACCAGGTCGCCACAGGCCTGTTTTTCTTTTAGCCAACCGTCTGCCCCGGCACCAACCGTGGCAACCAGGAGGATAAAGTAGCAGCTTTTTTTAGTTGGTTATGGATGATAGCTCCTACGTTACATCTGCGGCCTTCCAGTACAAGGTACCGGTTATCCTCTAGTTTGCCGGTAAGATACCGGTAACCAAAGCAGCAACCTTTTAACTGCTTTACCTCCTCCAGTTGCCTGTTGATTACCTGCTGTACAAAAGGAGGAGTTTGTGCCGGTGTAGTTTCGAGGCAGGCATAGATTTCGTCTGTAAGGATTGCCGTGCCGGCAGGGTCAACCGTCACCCGGCGACAGGCCCGGCGGATGATAAAAGTATTCATGTGGCCGGGTGTAATATAAGTTGATCCAATAATTGTTGTTGTTCGCCGGTAAGCGAATAATATTCACAATCCCGCAGGTGTGTTCCTGTATTTTCGAAGATAAAGACTATTGCCTCCTTTTCTAAGGCGATGTTATGCCACACGCCTTCAGGTATATTGTAGATAATTTCTTTTTCCATCGGGATAGTATCGAACCGGATGCCCTCTTTACCGAAAGTGGCTTCTATCAACAAGGCTTTGCCCGATAATAATATAAACACCTCGTCGGTAAGCAGATGTCTTTCTACCCGATCCATCCTGTCAAATGCCTGTCCGGGAATGTAATTGAGGATACCACCCCTGCCAGTTTTCCCGGATCAGGCAGGGGTGGTATCCTTCTCCTGTATAGTTATATTGTTCAATCATACGTCGAGTCTTTTATTATAATTATGTAAAGCGTTATAAAACGCCTCTATATTTTCCATTGGAATATGCGGAGGGGTGTCGCAACCGGAAGAAAGGATAAAGTTGTTATATCCGGCGGTTGCCTCTAAGAGATCGGTTGTAGCTTTATACATCTCTTCCGCCGTAGCCTGTTTAAAGAGAGCCACAGGGTCGAGGTTTCCCATAACCAGGCAATCGGCAGGGCAACCGTTGAGCGCCTCTTTCATATCTATCTTATTCCCGAAATGGTAACCGGCCGCTCCGGTATCGACCATGGCAGCGGTACAATTGCCCGTATTCCCGCAATTATGCAGGAACACAAGGAAAGAGTCATCTTGCACAGCCTCTACGATCTGTTTAATATATACCGACGAGAACTCCCGGCAGGCATCGCCGGATAATAACCCGGCGGCAGGCTCGGCGATGAGAACACCTTGTGTTCCCTCCTCTTTTAATGCTTTGCAGTAGGCGATAATAAGTCCGGTACATTTCGAAAGGAGCAGCCGGGAGTTTTCCGGGTCAATGTAAATCGCCATCATCATTTCCGACATATCATACAACCGGCCGGCCAGTGAGAAAGAGCCGATGCAACCGGAGATAACAGGTTTATCTATCGTTTCGGCGGCCAGGCGATTGGCTAATAGGTATTCGGGAATACGGCCTGCATCCAGTCCGGGTACTTTTAACTGCTGAATGCCTGCTTCGTCTGAAAGCAACCGACCTACCACAGTGGGTACTTCATTTTCGGGGAAATGAACGGTTGCTCCGAAGGCTTCCGCTTCTACCGTCAGGTCCATAATTACCGAGCAGGCAGCCGATGGGTAGGTATCACTCAGTATCTTAACGGCTTCGTAGTGGGTACGGCCATCTGTTACGGCATCTACTACCCGTTTGCCAATCATTTCAATGCCCGAATGGGTCATGATGGGGATGGTTACCCGTTGTTTATTTTCAATAATGGAGCGCATCCATTTTGTCATATTCATCTTCATAAGGGTATGTATTAAAGTCCGATTAATTCTTTTGCTTTGGTTACGGCCGAGTTGGCGTTTGTACTGTATCCGTCGGCTCCGATCTGCCTGGCAAACTTTTCATTTACGGGGGCACCTCCTACCATTACCTTTACCTGGTTGCGTATTCCCTCCTGTTCCAGCGCCTCTATTACCTCCTGCATATAGGTCATGGTGGTGGTTAGCAGGGCCGACATACATAGGATATTGGGCTTCTCTTCTTTGATGGCAAGGATGAATTTCTCTGCCGGGATGTCTACACCGAGGTTTACCACATCAAAGCCGCAACCTTCCAGCATAGAGGCTACGAGGTTTTTGCCAATATCATGCAGGTCGCCTTTGACGGTACCGATCAGCACCTTTCCGATGGTGGCCGATTGATCGCCTTTCAGCAAAGGTTTGAGCAGTTCCAAAGCTCCTTTCATGGCACGTCCGGCCATCAGTAGCTCCGGAACAAATGCTTTTCCATCCTGGAAGCGTTGCCCCACTTCTTCCATCGCTTTGATCATATAATCGTTGATGATCAGTTGGGGAGCTACTCCCTCATCAATCGCAACTTTTGTTACTTCTACGGCCGGCTCGAGTTTGCCGGCAACGATCGAGTTGTATAAAATATTCAGTTCAGCCATGTTCATTCCGGTTTAAGGGTTAGTACTATTGAGTTTCATCAATTGTTCGTACGAGCCGTATTTACGTCCGGCTTCAATAAAGGCTTTGAAGTTTTCCGGAGGGGTATTCCTACCCATGGCACAGCCCGAGCTCAGGAAGTGGCTTCGTCCTTTGGTGGCACAGATCAGTTGCTTTACGGCGGTGTCTATTTCCTGGGGTGTACCTAATACCAGCGGGTAGCTGGGGTCGATATTTCCCATCAGTATGGTCGACATGGATACGATATTGCGGGCTTTTTCCATGTCGAGTTGCCAGTCTATTTCGATAATACGTGCACCGGTGGTTCCCATATCTTCTATAATGCCGTTGGTGTTGCCGCAGATATGGAGGGAGAAAGGGATTCCGTAGGCCTGCACCTCCTCTATTAGTTTTTTCTCCGGTTCGAGGGCAAACTCACGGTACATACCGGGTGAGATCAGGTTGGGGCCGGCCAGTGCGTCACCTATGGAGGTGGCATGGGCGCCGGCGTCTTTCTGTGCTTTGGCAAACAGGGCACTTGCCCGGCGGCAATAGTCGAGTACGTCGGCTATCAGTTGTTTATCTTCGGTAAGCAGGTCCATCATAAACCGGGTGGTGCCCCGCAGCAGGCAGGCAATGCTGAAAGGGCCCTGGTCTGCCCGACCCATGATAAATACCCGGTCGCCAATCTCGTTTACGAGTGTAGCCGTTGCTTCGAGCCATTCCGACAGGCGTCCGGCTTTTAAGGGGTCGGGTAGTTCAAGGTCGTATACATCGTGCAGGTCTTTCAGTACCAGTTCATCTTCATTGACGGTGGCCGGTTCGTCTTCCCTGAAAATCACTTTGGCTCCGATCGCTTCGGCTATGGAGGCATCGTCGAAGTCGATCACACAGCCATCATATCCGTATTTCTCCTGCGAGATTACATGTGCCTGTGCCATCCGTTTACCATTATTATTGACCTGTCCGATTTTCATGCCGGCTGTTTCGACAGCGTACATAAAGCTTTGGGGGACGATCGGTAAGGTATCGGGCATCTCTCCGTTCAAAACGGCTAAACACCTTTCGAGTGAAGTCATCTGTTTCATATCGTTATCATTTATTTTTTAAGTACATAAAAAGCTGTTATCAATATATATTGTAAGGTAAACAGTAAGATAAAGAGGCTTGTCCATTGGGTGGTTGCGTCGGCCAGTATACCCATTACGGGAGGGATCAGGGCGCCACCGGCTACCCCCATAATCATCAGGGCGGATATCTCGTTGGTAGATGAGGGGCCGGTACGTAAGGCGGCTCCGAAAACAATGGCAAATACGTTTGCACAGGTTAGTCCTACAAGGAAGAGGGCCACCATCCATACGGTTACATGGCCGGTTCCCATCAGTACGCCGAAAGCCAGTATGGCTACCACCAGTGTATTAATAAAAAAGGAACGGGGCGATAGTTTCAGTAGCAGGAAAGAGCCGGCAAACGTACCCAGGGTACGGGCTGCGTAATAGAGGCTACAGGCAAAACCGCCTTTATCCAGCGGCAGGGAATACCGTTCGGTTAGATATTTAGGTACTGCCGTCATCAATCCTATTTCAAAACCAACGATCAGTACGATAATGGAGAAAAGGAGCAGCAGTTGTTTGTTTTTGAGTAAACTGATAATCTTCGCTCCGGTTTGTTGTTTGTCGTCATGCACCACCTCTTTTACGGGGGGTGAACTGCAACCAGAGAAATGATAAAAGGGTGGCAGCTGCATATACCGGGAAAACCAGTCTCCAGTTACCCCATGTTCCGGTTGCTACTCCTGCAAGTATAGGCCCCAGGAAGGAGGAGATTGCTTTTATAAACTGGCCCAGGGTAAGCATACTGGTGACTTTCTTTTCGGCTACGATATCGGTTAGTAAGGGGTTGAGCGATACTTGTAAGATGGTATTGCCAATTCCAAGCAACGCAAAGGCTGTAAGAACAGCCGGGAATGAGTACCGGAACAGGGAAATAAGCATGGCCAATGTAGTTATCCCGGCACTGAGCAGTACAGTTCGCTTCCTCCCGATTTTTCCCATCAGTATACCGGTAGGCAGTGAGCAGATGGCAAACCAAAGGAATACCAGCATGGGCAGGAGGTTGGCCAGTTTATCGTTCAGCCCGAAATCCTGTTTTACGTAGCTGGTGGCAATACCCACTACGTCGACGAATCCCATAATAAAGAATCCGAAGAGGACAGGAAGGAGTTGGATGAGGTGTTTGTTGTTTTTTCATATGTTTTATTTTGAGTTGCAGATGAAATACAGTTATGAGTTGTAAGTTGGTAGTTTTAGAGTTTGCAGAGGATTCCCTCCAATGATAAAACAGGCCCAGTTCCCCGCGAAGGCGGGGACCGCACTAGCACAGACATAAATCATCTTTTTTGTATTTGAAACAGACATTTCTTTTGCGGTCCCCGCCTTCGCGGGGAACTTAGACTATTATTTGCATTTAAACTCTTCTGACCAGGACCAACTACAATTTACAACTTTATCAAAGAACGATTGGGCTTTTGACACACCCTTATGTTTTCCGGAAAAGGTAGGGAGCTTTTTCCAAAAAGGTAACTATGTTTTTCCGAAAAGGTAGTGACCCGTTTGGGAAAACGTAGGACTTTTTTCCGGGTTGTTACTGCCTGAAATTCAATTTAAAGGTTTCTATTGCGTGATGTCCGACCGGAAGTGTAACAGAGGTTCCCTGTCCGGGTACCGTGCCCTCTTCATCTTCGATCAGGTTTGTTTTTATAATTTGCTGCACCGGTGCAGCAAAATCGAGTTTTAGCTGCCGGTTTTTACCGGCTATTTCCGACAGGCGTATGATTACGTCGTTGCTGTTGTCGGCACGCTTTACGGTGGTTACGTTTACCAGGGATTCGGAGGTGGTGAGGAAGCTTAGTTGCTCCGGGAGTTGGTTGCCCGTGGTGGTTGTTTTACGAACTGCATGCAATGGGTGGTTTGCCTCTACGCCATAGCGGTAGCCGTGTTACCAGCCGGCTTCATGGGCTAAGAGTGAGAATGAATAGTGGTGACGGCCTTTCTGTTCGTACCAGTTACCCAGTCCGTGGCAACTCTTATGCGAGGAGAGTAAGATGGCCTGTAACACAGGATAAGCGACTGCTTCACGGGAGGGGTCTACCCAGTCGGCTACTGCTACACAGGAGGATAAGGTAAGTCCGAATCCTTCGCCGTTAGCCGAGATCAGGTTCTGGATCTCACGGGGGTTGATCTCGGCCGGTTGCTGCCGGTAGGTACCTCCCCAGGCCCATCCGCCGGGAACGGTTTTCATCTCGTCTTTTCCTACTTCTACCATGCCCATGGGTACTTCGTAGTTGATGGTAAAGCGATCCATCTCTAAAGGTAGCGCCATTCTAAACTGCCGGTTGTGGATGCCGTCGAAGTTGGTGAGTGTAATATCCATATCAATCTTTTTGATAGTATGGTATATCCTGATCTGCTGGATAACTTCGGTATGTTGCATGTGTTGACGGTTTTCGAACGTAGTGAACAGGGCGCCCGATTCAACAATTTGCCAGTGTGCTACCTGGCTGCTGATAGCCAGCAAGTCGCCCGGCGTTGGTGGGGTAACCTGCGTGAACTCGCCGGCACCGTTACCCTGATAGCCTCCGTTGATGATATCGCCTCCTTTGAATTTGGTTGTATTCAAGATCTCCCGGTTTAATGTTTTATCGAAAAGGTTTTTGATACCTCCGTCGCTCAGGGTGATTCGGTAGAATTCGTTTTCGTAATAGTTGGTATGTTGCTTTACAGAGGCAGGGGCTGCCTGTGGTGACTTTCCATTACTGAGGTAAAAGGTTTTATACCCCAGCGATGGAACTTCGTTGGCTATAAATTGCAACTCATATCCGTTCTCTCCTTTTACAAGTTGTGAGGCGATCGGTTTGCCGGTAGGGTCTTTTACAAGGGTGTTACGGGCAGTTTTTTCGTCGAGTTGTATAGTTACCGGATTAGTGCGCTGCCAGTTGAGGTCGTTAAAGACTACCACTGCATTTTTACGGGTTTCGATCTTTCCGGCTAGTGCATGGAGTGCATTGCCGAGCAATTCTTTTCCTTTATCACGTGCAAACTCTAATGTGTCGCGGAAGATACGGTCGGTAATATCGCCGTTCTTACCTCCCTAGCCGTGGTCAGGATAGATGGAAGCCATCCAGGCTTCGTTGAATGCCGCTTTTGGATAATCTCCGGGAGTCTTGTCGACCAGGTAGTTGAACGTGGTAAACATCTCGGCAGCGGGAAGTAGTATACCTGCTTTGCGTTTGGCTTTGATGGCCTGGTAATGGGCCGGACCATGAATGTACAGCCATAGGTCGGGACGTTCGCCCGATACTTTTTCAAGGTTTGCCTGTGGTACGTTAACGGTGGCGAAATAGGCTTCGGCCGTGGAGTGTTTGATGGTAGGTAACGGCACGTCGGCAAGGGCAACGATCCGGTTCCATTCGTCTACCAGTGTTTTGTAATTGGCCGGTTCTTCTGCGTCGTTGCTGATTACTACGGCATAGTGGGGCGGGATATTGTGCAAGCGGAAGTATTCACTCCATAGTTGCGAACGGTGGTGGAGGCGGCCAAAGCCGGTGATGGCATCTTCTTCCAGAAACTTCCAGATCATTACAGCCCAACCATAGTTGCCGGGGGTAAAGGTGAATATTTTGGAGCCGTCGGGGCTATACCAGTCGTATAATTCCTCACGCATACGGCTGATAAAAAGGTTCTTTATGCCGCTCTTTGCCAATATCTGGGGCATCTGGAGAGTGCGTCCGGGTACATCAATATTATAGGCAGTGCGGTCGTCGCAACCGGGAATATGCTCCCGAATCCATTTACGGCCGAAATAGGTTTACCGTACCAGTTGTTCGCTCGATTCTAACCCTTCGTAAGGTTGATTGTAGGTGGCACCCCAGGCAAAACGTCCCTCTTTATAGCGGCGTATTACCTCTTCTTTCCTGTTGGGGAATTCATCGAGAAACTCCCTCAGGTTGAGGGTTTGTTCCATACCGAACGCAAAGTCCTGGTCGGTGTCCATCATTTGCATGGCCGGGTTGATGATGTCGTATATCCGTTCGTGCCTGCACGAGTCGGGCGTGTTCATCCAGGCTATATCCTGATGGGAGGAAGAGATGATATGGATTGTTCCGTTCTGGAAGTAATCCCAGTTTGGCGGGATCAGGGGGGGTATAGAGCTGTTCGGCAATCATTTTCTTTTGCTTGCCCGAGGCTATTTGCAAGAGCTTATCCTCTCCTATCAGTGGCAACCATACGGTAAGTTTATTGTCAGAGGCATTGGCTACCTCAACCGGCTTGCCGTCCAACCAGACCTGTGTGCCGGGAGGGTGGGTACCGGGCAGGTGTACGGTAGCTTGTATCTGTAACTGTCCGTTCCGCTTTTCATACTGATAGGGCTTGCTATGCGTAACTTCCACCATAGCCGTTTGTCCATAGCCGCAGAGGCTTACCAGTAGGCAAAGGGTTGTGAATATAAATTGTTTCATAGGTTGGATTATTTTGTTTGTAACTTAAATGTTTCAATGGCATGGTGTCCTACCGGATGGCTAAAGCCATGGGTTGACGAGTGGATCTTCCGTCCCTCTTCTTCGATAATATTGGTATGCTCTACGGTACCGATCTCTTTGAAGAGGTTGAAAGAGAGTTCTGTATTCTTGCCCTCTATGTCGTAGCAGTGTAGAATAACCGAATCGTCGTCGTCGCACTTTTTAAGGGTACTTACCACTATACCTTTACCTGTAGCCGAACCAAAGCCAAAAGTTTCAGGCAGGTAGCCGGTTTGTTCTTTCGGGTTGGTGATCACGACCTGCAAAGGTTGTTTGGTTTGTGTACCTGACCGGTATCCGTTTTTCCAGTCGCCTGCATGGCTGAATAGCGAAAAGATAAAACTATGGTTGCCGGGTTGCAGGTAATAATTACCCAACGAGTTACAGCTTTTGCGGCTGGCCAGCAGAATGGGTTGCAGTACCGGATAGTTTACCGGGTTATCGGTAGGGTCTATCCAATCGAATACGGCTACATCCGAACTGATGGTAATACAGGTCTTTCCATCCCAGGCGGCAAACCAGTCCTGTACTTCGCGTGGGTGTACGTCTTTACAGGAAGTGTCGTAAATCTGTTCGGATTTGGAAAATCCTGCTGCTCCGGCTATCTCGTCTTTGCCAACTTCTACAACACCCATGGGTACTTCATAGGCTACTTTCGCCTGCTTCATATTTACCGGGAAAGCCAGGCAGAACTCACGCCAGTTTTCACCGCTAAACTGATTCAGTTCTACTTCTATATCTATTCATTTGACTGTTTTATAGGCGATGATGCGGAGTACGCCGGTTGTTTCTTTCAGGGGTTGGATGGTTTGGAATACATCACGCACCAGACCTGTTTCTACGCATTGCCAGTATTGGCGGTAATGGCTTAGTTTGTCGAAACCGCGCATATCAGGTTGTTGTATGTCGGTAAATTCGCCGGCTCCGTTGCCTTCCGAGTGCATGGTAAAGAGTTCGGCAGCGGAGTATTTGCCGGTTTGGAAAACTTCTTTTTTCAATTGTTTACCGTACAGGCTTCGGATGCCTCCGTCGCCCAGTTCCATGCGGTAATAGCTGTTTTCGTATACCGGTAGCCACGATGGCATGGCGAAGGTTTTACGAGGGGTGCCCTCTACCAGGTAATAGGTTTTGTAACCGAGGGCGGGAACATTTCCGGCAACGAATGTGATGGTTATTACTTCGTCGTGGTTACCTGCGTAGGAATGGTTGGAAGCCAGTTGGTAGTCTATTTCATTTCCCTTTTCATCTACCAGGCAGAAGCGGGTATGTTCGCGTCCTTCTACATCCAGTGTAAAGGTAACCGGATCGGTGCGTTCCCATGAGAGTGCATTAAATACTGTAATTGCATAAGGGTGTTTGGTATTGAAGTTGATTTTTTTAGCTATGGCCGTGGTGGCTCCCTGTACAATCTCTTTTCCCCTATCGCGGGCATATTCATATTTTTCACGGAAGAGGCGGTCGGTAATGTGTCCCTGGTTACCTCCCCAGCCATGGTCGGGGTAGATAGCCGATCCCATGCGTTGTTAAGCTGCTCAACCGGATAGTTACTGAAACTGTTTTCCAACAAGGAACGGATGGTCGAAAACTTTTCGGCGGCAGCTAACAGGCGGCTGGCGTCTCTTCCGGCCTTTACGGCCCGGCGGTGGGCAGGGCCGTGGATATAGAGCCATACGTTGGGACGCTCGCCGGTTAGTTTATCAAACCGGGTTTGCGGGTTGCGGCTTACAAAGTCGAGTGCCTGTGTGGCTGTTTCATACTGGATAAAGGGCAGGTGGCAGGTGTTATTACTGCGCACTTCGTTGTTCCACTCCTCAATGTAATTGTCGTAGTTTAACGGGGTGGAAAAGTCGTATGAATAGAGATAGAGAAAGCCCGGTACAATATTCCGTTGTTTGAAATAGGGTTGCCATTCACTCAACATAGTAGCCAATGTATCTGTTCGTGCAGCTTCTGTTTTTGCTGCGCGTAAGGGACGGCCAAAGCATTCATACTGCCCAGGTGTCCATCCGAGTATATAACTTCCGTCGGGACTATACCACTGGTAATAACCCAGCTGGTGACGGCTGAACATGTAATAGGGTATACCGGCTTTGGCCAGCATTTGCGGGTATTGTAAAGCCATACCCGGAACATCCTGGCTCCATGCGGTACGGAAGTCGCCTCCGGGCAGCAGCTTTTGCAGCCATTTGCGGCCAAAGTAGAGCTGGCAGATCAGGGCTTCGCCGTCGTACATAGAGAAGTAGGGTTGTTTGTAGGTTGCCCCCACTCCAACCGTCCTTCCAGGGTTCGTTGCAGGATCTCCTGATACCGTTCGGGGTGTCTTTCGAGGTATTCTTTGAGCGACAGGGCATCTTCTACCGAGAAGCAGAAGTCGGGACTTTCGGCCATACGTTTCAGGGCAGGTGTGAGCATCTGTTCGTTGCGGAACTGTATACATACTTCGGGGGCATCCATCCAGGCTATATCCTGGTGGCTGGAGTTGATTATATATAGTTTTCCTCTGTTGAACCAGGAATGTTCCTGCGCATTTGTTACTACCGGCAGCACTAGCAAACCGGCAAGTAACAGGGTGTATTTCAGGATAGTATTCATATTCAGTGGGGTTTAATAGATTAGCTTATATGTTTCAATTGCGTATTTACCCAGCACGATGTGTTCTACTTCGCCTATCTCCTCTTCTATCAGGTTAACGTGTACGATTTTGCGGGGTTTCCTAAAGAATTGCGGCATAACTATTTCCTGCCGGTCGCCTTGATTATAGAGGCGTATGATCAGGCTGTTATCGTCTTCGCATTTTTTAAAGGCTGATACCACTACATTTTCGCTGGATAGGCTGATAAAGCTTTGTGTAAGCGGTAAGGTTGCATTCCGGTATGGTTGCGGATTATAAACGGCCTGTAGCCTGTCGTTTGCAGCCGTTCCGAATCGAACGCCCTCCACATCATCCGGCCGGTGAGAGGTAAGGGAGAAGTGGTAATAATGGTCTCCCGTCTGGTTATATTCATTACCCAGCCAGTGGCAGCTTTTGCGTGAGGCCAGGAGGATGGGTTGCAGGATCGTTTGCGCAACACCCGGTTGGGTGGGGTCTTTATAATCGGCTACGGCTACGGACGAACTGAGTGTTACTCCGAACTGATCGCCCGAGCCTGCAATCCAATTGCCGATACCACGCGGACGTTGTTCTTTGTTTTCTACGTAATAGCGTTCACCTGCTGCTCCCGGCATTTCGTCTTTGCCTACTTCCAGTATGCCGTATGGTACTTCGTAGCGTACTGTTCCGTTGGTAAGGTTTAGTGGGAGCATCATGCGGAACTCGCGGTATAGTACACCTTCCCAGTTAAGGATGGCTATATCAAAGTCGATCTTTTTCAATTGGTGATATACCCGCATGGTTTGTTCAACTACTGCATGCCTGATTTTACTGCGATAGGTAAAGGAGGTGAATACCTCGCCTGTCTCCACTAGCTTCCATACTGGTGAATGGTTACTTATTCTATCAAAACCTTCCATCGTTGGTTGCTGTACGGCGTCGAACTCACCTGCGCCATTTCCTTCCGATTTCATGGTTATGATTTCGCCTCCCAGGAACCGGGATGTATCCAGCAGGCGGGTATTCAACTCTTTATCTGTTATCTGGCTGATGCCGCCATTGGTTAGTTCGATGCGGTACCAGGGTGTTTCTATTTGTTTGCCGGGGGCGACTACACTGGTTTTGCCGGGGGCATTGGCCGGACTAAGGAAGTAGGTTTGGTAACCCATTGCCGGAACGGCGGTTGCCACAAAGTGAAGCGTAGCCGATTGGATGGTCTGGTCGTTATAGTAGGTAACATCGGTTAGCTGGCAGGGTAGGCGGCTTCCGTCGGCGGCTTTTACTGCGAGCGCCGAAGCATATCCCTCTTCCAGGCGTATGTCTACGGTAACAGGGTCGTTACGTTGCCAGGATAGCGCATTGAATATAACTATAGGGCGGCCGGTTTGTTGTGCGGTGTTGACTTTCGAGGCCAGTGCTCCCATTTCGGTTGCCAGCAGTGTGGTTGCTTCTGTTTCGGCATATTCGAACTTTTGCCGGAAGATGTTATCTGTTAGGATGCCTCCGTTGCCACCCCAACCGTGGTCGGGATAGCTTTTAGCTTCCCATGCGGCCTGCAATTGTTTTTCAGGATAGGCATTGAAGTTGCCTTCTGCCAGTGCCCGGAAAGAGGCTAGTTTTTCGGCAGCCGGAAGTAGTACATCACCTTTGCGGCTGGCAGTGAGTGCTCTTTCGTGGGATGGGCCGTGGATATACAGCCATACGTTAGGCCGTTCGCCTTTTATGGTGGGCAACGATGCTGTGGAGCGGTTGAGTGTATGGAAAAACTCGTCGGCCATAGCGTAACGGAATGTAGGGAGACTTATTTTTGTTTTCTTACCTCCCGGTTTCTGTATATACCGGATACTATTCCATAAGTTCATAAAGGGTTCACAGTTTTCGACCGGTTGCTGATCCCATATAAATTCGTAGTTAAGCATAGCCGGCATAACGGTGGGTGCTTTGGCTACATTGTTGTATTGGGTATACCAGAGTACTGATTCTTTTGCCAGTTCGTTAATGGCTGTGTCATTCTCCATGCCCAGTACATTGTAGAAGTAGATATAATGTCCGGGGGTGTAGGTGCGTACTTTCGAGCCGTCAGGGGCTTCCCAGTTGAAGAGTCCGCATTCATGGCGGCTGATTATCAGGTTGTCTATGCCTGCTTTCTGCATGATCTGTGGCATTTGCAGGGTTCTTCCCGGTACGTCTACGTTGAAATATGAGAGGGCTTTGTAACCGTCGAAATTCTTTTTCAGCCAGCAGTTACCCAGGTAAAACTGGCGGGCAAGTGATTCGCCCGAATACATCTCTTCGTAAGGTTGAATAAAGGTGCCACCTATACAAATCCGTCCCTCTTTCAGATGCTTGTTTATCACCTCTTTCTTTTCGGAGTGGCGATGGATATATTCCATCACGATTGAGGTCTGTTCAATATCCATTTTGAAGGATGGATCTTTCTGGAGCCTTTCGAGAAAAGGTGTGAGCCACATCGTATCGCGGTTAATGGTACAGACCTCAATATGGTCGAGCCATCTCAAATCCTGATGGGTGGTGGTGAAAAGGAATATTTCACCATTCTTCAACTGCGAATCTGAAAGTTTTTTTAATAAGGTGTACGTTTCGTCGTCGCATTGGTAGACTCCGTTGGCAAACTGTGCAGCTACCGGAAAGAGTCCGAGTAGTGATAGTAGTAGTGATAAGAGATACTTTTTCATGTTGCATTATTTTTAGTTGTTCGTATTCGTATGGTGCTAGTTCCCCGCGCAGGCGGGGACCGCAAAAGATGTTACTGTTTCAAATACAAAAAAGATGATTTCTATCTGTTCCGGTGCGGTCCCCGCCTGCGCGGGGAACTGAACCTGTTTGTTTTCACTTCTTACAGTATTGGTAATCATATTTTATTCATATTTAAAATCTTCCGACCATGATCGATCTCCTGCTCCCTCCTCCTTGATACCCCGGGTTTTGTGTGAGCTCGGAGTTGGTTTGCCGGTCTCTTAACGGGATGGGGAACAGGAATTGGGTTTCTGTGAATTTGAAGGCTCCGTTTCCGTAAGGGAGTACGTAGCCTTCAAAGTCGGCAAAGCGATTGGTTTTCAGGTCGAGTACTTTACGGGTGCGGGCCATGTCAAACCAGGTCTGGTTTTCGAAGCAAAGCTCCCAGTAACGTTCTTTCCATACGGCTTCGCGGAAAGCATTCTGCGAGGGGAAGTCGGCAAGCGCGGAGGGTTCAAGGCCGGCACGTTGACGTACTTTATTATAGCAATCGAGTGCCTGACTGTTGGGTAAACCGTCTGCTTCGTTCTGTGCTTCGGCATAAACCAGTAACAGGTCGGCGTAACGCAGGTTGGAGTAGTTTTGTGCTCCCTGTAATGTCTCCATCGCATCGTCGTCGAAAAACTTATAGATGTGTGCTGTAAAGGTTACGATCTCTTCCGGGTTGTTCCAGTTTGGATAATTGGTAAAGAAGAATCCTTTTTCCTTTACACGCTCGTCGTCCGGGTCGAATGTCCGGATAAAAGAAGAATCAGGATAAAAACAGCCATATTCGTTGGCGTAATTGGAAATGCCCGAATAGCGGGGCAACAGCCATTGGTGGATGGCATGATCCTGGATACTGGCTTCATACTGGGTCTGGAAGATATGTTCCACGGTGTTATCTTTTTTCCGGTCGCGCAGGTCGTGAATCGTTGGGAAAAGGCTATACCAGTTATTGTCTATTATCTTTTTTGCCTTTTCGGCTGCACGGGCGTACATCTCGGTTTTACCCAGCGGATAGCCGGCCATTGTAAAATAGACCTTGGCAAGCATGGATTTTACCGCACCTTTGGTGATCTTTCCGGATTGAGATGTATTGGGGAGCGAGCTTTTCTCGGCTTCCAATAGGTCGGCTACAATCTGGTCGTAGACAGTTGCTTTATCCGTTCTCGGAATATTTACACCCTCTATCGATTCGGTTGGTTCGGTATGTAACGGAATATCTCCATACATCTGAACCAGCATAAAATAATAGTAGGCACGCAGGAAGTGCACTTCCCCCAGGTAATGAGAGAGGTCGGCAGCACTTACATTCGGTGTACCAGGTAATTTGGTAATTGCCAGGTTACAGTTTTCGATGCCTTCGTAAAAAGACTGCCACCAGTCCCAGGCATACAGGTTGTCTTCACTGGCATTGGCTTCCCTGAATTCTGCGCTATAGGCGGCCTGCCCTACGGATGTATTACACACACCGGTAGCAAACTCAAGCATCATAAAAGGGCTTTCGCCATAGGTAGCGACTCCATGGTAAGGCCTGCGGAGCGGATCACAACAGGCAGTAACCGCCTGTTGTGCATGTTCGGGTTTGGAGTAGAACGTTTCGGTTGTGAAGAAAGTCTTCGGGTCTACATCCAGGTAGGAGTTACAGCCGGTTGCCAGGCAGAAAGCAAGCGCTGAACAGATTATTTGGAATACATTGTTTTTCATAATTCCGTATGATTTAAAGTTATCAGAATACAACATTTACTCCCAGGTTGAAAGAATGTGCTTTCGGGTAGTTAAAGAATTCTACACCTTGGGCAAAGGTATCGGTATAGTTGGTTGTTTCCGGATCGTAGCCTTTGTATTTGGTGATCAGGAAAAAGTTCTGTGCATTCACATAGAAACGTACTCTATCCAGTTTAACAGTGTTGACGATACGATAGGGTAAGGTATATCCAAACACGATATTGCTACCACGGATAAATGAACCATCTTCGATATAATGGCTGTTCAGTTTCAGTTCTGAGCCATCCCCCTGTGAGTCT
This sequence comes from Tannerellaceae bacterium, assembly GCA_021204405.1. Classification (GTDB taxonomy): domain Bacteria; phylum Bacteroidota; class Bacteroidia; order Bacteroidales; family Tannerellaceae; genus JAJPZJ01. The sequence continues at coordinate 50,943 of JAJPZJ010000059.1, forward strand.
ACGCGTACACTGGCAATAGGGGTGTTCTGGTTTTGTGGTGTCCAGGCATTTAATACGGTGGTAAGCGAGTTCGACAGGGTCTGGCGGTCTTCTACGGTTGCGTAGTCGAGCCTCATAATATCGTTGCCGTAGCGGAAAGAGAGATCGAAAGAGAAGTCAAACTGTTTGTAACGCATGGTTGAGCTCAGGTTACCTTCAAACTTGGGTAAGCCATTCCCGATAATGGTACGGTCGTTCGAGTCTACTTTACCATCGTTATTTAGATCTGCAAATTTCAGGTCGCCCGGTTTCTTCCCATAGCGGGCAGCTTCGTCGGCTTCGTGAGTTCCCCCAGGTTCCTAATCTAACATATCCTACGTACGAGTTTACAGCCTCTCCTACCCGCAGGATGTTTGTTATATCCAGGAAGTAAGGCCCCATGTAAATATCTTCGTTTTCTTCTCCGAGTTTCAGGATTTTATTACGGTTAGCAGAGATAATAAAGTCGATGCCCCACGAGAAATCTTTGGTGCGGATTGCATCGGCATTCACTGCCAGTTCCCAGCCCCGGTTACGGAGGTTGCCGATATTTTTCATTACGGTTGTGTAGCCCGATGTTGCTGTAACAGGAGCATCCAACAATAGGTCTTCTGTTTTCTTGGAATAATAGTCTACCGAAACATTCAGGCGGCTGTTGAAGAAGCCCATATCAAGCCCAACGTCAAACTGTCTGGTCTTTTCCCATTTCAGGTCGGGATTCGGAATGCGGCCGCGGCCGATACCGTTGTAGCGGTTACCGTCGAAAATTCCTGTATAGCTTCCGGTGGCAGAGATAGAGCGGAAGTTAGGGATTGCATCATTACCGGTTAATCCGTAACTGGCGCGTAGCTTCATATTGGACAGAAAGGTAAGTGGTTTCATAAACGACTCTTCGGTAATACGCCACGCCAGTGCAGCCGATGGGAACGTAGCATACCGGTTGTTCTTACCAAAGCGCGACGATCCGTCGATACGGGTAGTAAGGGTTGCCAGATACCGGTTATTATAGGCATAGTTGACACGGGCAAAGTAAGAGTTCATACGCCATTCATCCCAGTCGGATGATCCGGGGCGCGGGTTACTTCCGGCTCCGAGGTTGTGGTATTGATAAAAGTCGTCGGAAAATCCATGCGCTTCGGCCACTACCTTTTCCCAGTTGTTTTTGTTCCAGCTGGCTCCTGCCATTACGTTCAGGCTGTGTATTTCATTAAATACATTGGTGTAGGTAAGGTAGTTTTCATTTTGCAGGTAAATGGTTCGTTCGGTAGTGATCTGTGCAACTCCCTGTTGGTCTTTTGCAATTGCACTCAATTCGCGGCCATTATACACATCATCTTTCAGCCAGATAAGTTGTGCGGAAAAAGAAGATTTTAATTCGAGACCTTTAGCCAACAGCAGGGTGATATTAAAATCGCCGAGCCCTTTGGTAGTAGTGTTCTTCCGGATCATATTCTTCAAAAGATTTACCGGGTTTTCACCGTTTTCGGTACCTGCATGTTGTGCATTGGTTCCCCAGCTTCTGTCCGGATTGGTTACCGGGATAATAGGCAGGGCTTCCAATAACATACGGGTAGAATTCAATCCGCCCGGCCCTTCGGATGGCCCTTGTCTTTCGGTATGCAAAACGGCCAGGTTCATATCTGTTTTGAGCCAGCTATTTACCGTATACGAATTGGTTAGTTTAGCCGTATATTTAGTATAATAGGATTCAAGCAAAATACCCTGGTTATTATCGTAACCTAGTGATAAAGAAGAGGCCTGTTTGTCGGTACCTCCGGCAATAGACAGCGAATGATTGGTAGATACTGCTGTACGGGTAGCCTCTTTCTGCCAGTCGGTATCGTATTTGGGTGTACCGTCGGCATTGAAAAGGTCGGGTTCAAGGGTGGCATAGTCGGGCATTTGGCGCCCTTCCACATAGCCCCATACCTGCCGTTCCATTTCCATATACTGGGCAGAGTTTAATACATCTATTTTACGGTCGGACGGCAGGTAACCAATACCCACGCTTCCGTTGTAATTTACTTTGGTGGCTCCGGCTTTCCCTTTTTTAGTGGTTACAAGGATCACGCCGTTGGCTCCACGTGCTCCGTAGATTGCTGTAGAGGAGGCATCTTTCAGCACGTCTACCGATTCGATATCAGCGGTGTTGAGCATTCCGAAGTCAACCCCGATCACACCGTCTACTACAAATAGCGGGTCGTTGGTTGCATTGATAGAGTTATATCCGCGGATATTTACTTTGAATATACCTCCGGGCAGCCCGCTATTATTATTGATATTGAAACCGGCTACTTTTCCCTGTAGTGCACCCAATGGGTTGGCCGAGGTTTTAGCCAGGATCTTTTCACTGGATATATTGGCTACAGAGCCTGTGAGGTCTGACTTCTTAATGGAACCGTACCCGATTACCACTACTTCATCCAGTACCTGTAGGTATTCTCTCATGGTGATATGCATGAAAGAGTTGGTAGCCTAGTATTCCTGTTGCTGGTATCCTATGTATGAGAATACCAGTACGGCATTCCCGTTTGTTACTCTCAAGCTGAAATTACCATCGATATCAGTAATTGTACCGATTGTTGTTCCTTTCACCCCGGCATTTACTCCGATCAACGGATTATCCTGTTCGTCGACCACCTGGCCGCTAACCTCTATGCCACCGGCCTGTTGTGGCGCAGGTGCAGCCTGTTCTGCCCTGAGCAGAGGTAGGCACAGCATACAGCATATGATATAAATTATAGATTTGGTTTTCATATAAATGCTTATTAGACTGGTATGTAACTTACAATAGGTTTAAATCTATTGCTTCATAGTAATAAGATAATTAAGATTAATACACATGAGTTCGTTTGGTATACAGCAATACATTTTTTTCTTACTCTCAATTCATAGGCAATAAATTATTGTTTTTAACTAAATAAACATAGGTTAATCGATTAAGTAAATTTATAAAGAGATCTTTATAAAGGCACCTCCTTTTCTATTATGCCTCTACTTTAACGATTAAGTAAATTAAGATTTTACTAAAAAGGCTACTAACCGGATTAGTTAACTAATTCAATTCTAATTGGGTTGACAAAACTACCTGGGTTTTACCGGTAACGGTATCGGGTTTTTCTAATTCACGCAAAAGGATATGAACAGCCTGTCTTCCTATCTCCTTAATCGGTTGATGGGCTATATTCATATTAGGAGCCAATATCTCAAAACTTGGCATGGTATGGAAACATGCCAGGCTTATTTTATGCTGTATATCAATCTTATTCTTATAGAAATAGCGTAGGGCTTCCATACCCAGGTAGTGGGTGGTAAAGTAGAAGCCGTCTAAATCGGGCACTTCTTCAAAAAGACGGTCGAATATGGTTATCAGGTCTTCTTCGTATGCGTCTCTTTTTACTTCCCGGTATAACGCCGGATCATAGGGCAAACCGGCATCGACGAGTGCGGCTTTATATCCATCGTGCCGCAGGTTCATCACTAACAGATGGGTGTCGGTAGTAATAAAGGCGATTTTTTTCTTCCCTTGCCCTATTAATGAGCGTACCAGTTGATAACTACCTTCTTTATTGTCAACAATTACATAGTTGGTATTGAGCTCGGGAAAGAAACGGTCGATAAGTACAAAAGGGATCTTCTCTTCCATCAGTAATTCCAACTCTTTCCTGGAGTGTTTGGTGGGTGCAATGATCAGTCCGTCTACTCCTTTTGATTTGAGCATACGGATAATTTTGCTTTCCCGCTTGGAGTCGGCCTCCGAACTACAGAAAGTGAGTGAATAATTATGTTTATCGGCTTCGAGTTCTATCTCGCGGGCAATTTGAGCATAAAATTCATCGCCAATGGAGGGAATGACTAATCCTAACGTATGGCTACTTCCACTGATCAGGCTTTTGGCTAACAGGTTGGGATGGTAATTTACTTTTCGGGCATAGGCCAGAACCTTCTCCTGCGTGGCCATACTGATCTTACGCTCATCTCCCTTTCCTGACAGTACCCACGACACGGTGGTAGTAGATATATTAAGGGCATTTGCAATATCTTTGAGAGATGCGTTCATAAATTATTGTTAGAATAGAATCAACTTAAACGATAAAGTTGTCAACAAATATAAAGATTTATTTTAAGTAGTACTATTAAATGATATTATTTATATTTTATTAATAAAAAAGGTATTGAAGTTAGTCGTGGTCACCAGATCATAAATTAACTGATTCTGCATGTTAAGTCCTGCAAGGACAGTCTATCTTAGCCCGGTACGAAGTGCTAGGAAGTAAGAATGTAGTAAGACGGGAGTGCTGTAAGGAGCAGATTTCTCTTATGTCGTACTTACAGCACTCAAAAAATTCAATCTCAAACACCCCAGCACTGCGTACCGGGCTAAGATAGGCCGTCCTTGCAGGACTAAGGGAGCTGTCCCTGGAAGTCTACCAGCCGTTGCCTGAAAGTCATTGTTCAGGATTATTCCAGCACCTTTGTCTCTTCAACGGGCTTTTTCCTGCCATACCGCTCTATTAACCTCTGCAAAAAATCTGGGGTATAATCGAAATAAGAGGGATTAAAATCGAGCCCTTCATCGATCACCCACTCCGGAAAATACTGTTGGGCCTCTTCGTAATATGGGATAGTAAGCCGGCGAGCAAAGTCGGTAAATTCGTAAAAGTTATCTACTTGGCAACTGTTGTAATGTTCTTCTTCTGAGAAACAACGGAAGTAGCCGGGATTGAGGAAATGCAATATAAATGCATTAGCCACCGGCAGGATGTAGTCTAAGTGCAAATCACGATGGCCTATCTCTTTACCATACCGGTAACATCCCTCCCGCTCTACCTTTCTCCAAGGAGAAGCTCCTCCGTGGTGGACGATACGGAATCCGCCTACCCGCTCTCTGCCATCTTTTCCCGGATAGTTAAGCCATTCAACGAAGCCCTCTTCGGGAGAACTTATTATTAATCCGCATTCATCGCAAATAAATTGTTGTAATACTTTCATCATAGCTCTGTTCTTTTAAGGTTTGTTTGCTTTAAAGGTAGTTATTACCTGCATTAACAGCGATGTAAAAAGCAGGTATTATGCGTAAAAACGGTGTAGTGGTTTTCTGTATTTGGTTTTGCTCCTTGCAGAAATAAGCAGAAAAAGGTAAAAGGGAGTAAAATCATTGGTTTATTTTGATTAAAGCATACCATATAAACCAAATAGAAAAACTTTTTGGACTAAATAGAACATTCACTAATCAATATCTTATCTACTTTTGCATAAAACAAAAAACAGTCCAAAAATGAAAGTGTTACTTATTAATGGTAGCCCTAAAAGTAAAGGGAATACCTATCTGGCTTTATCGGAAGTGGCTTCGGCTTTAATGGCGAATGGGGTGGAAACAGAAATTATATCGATTGGAGCAAAAGCAGTGCAGGGTTGTATTGCCTGCAATAAATGTTACGAACTGGGACGATGCGTTTTCCAGGATGAGCTATATAATAGGGTAAGGGAGAAATTACAAAGTGCCGACGGAATAATTATCGGGACACCAGTTTATTATGCCGGGCCTAATGGTTCACTGTGCGCATTACTCGACCGTATGTTTTATTCTGCCAGTGAATTGCTGGAGTATAAGCCGGCCGCATCCGTGGCTGTGTGCCGCCGGGGTGGTGCAAACGCGACATTTGACCGGTTGAACAAATATTTTACCATTTCCAATATGCCTGTTGTCTCTTCTCAATACTGGAATAGTGTGCATAGCTGTACTCCCGGAGAAGCAGCAATGGATGCAGAAGGTTTACAAACAATGCGTACCCTCGGGAAAAACATGGCCTGGATGCTGAAGAATCTGCATACCGGAAAAGAAGCGATCCCGGTAGCGGAAGAACCTCAAATAACCAGTTTCATACGATAACCATGAAAAAGTTCGTAAAAGTACCTACCAATCTCGTGTCGGGAACCGGCTGCCAGCACTCCCTGAAGTTAGATGGCTGCTCGGTGATCGATTCATGTGTACATAGTACGAAAGGATCCGGGAGTATGTTTCTGGAAGAACATCTGCTGCTTTTTGTATTAGCAGGTAAAATAACATTTTATCATGGAAAACAGGTCTACACACTTGGGCGGAACAAAATGATATTATTTAGAAAGCAACCTACGTCAAATATGAAAAGGAGGGTGAGCCGGAAAATGATCATATTTACGAAAGCCTGATGTTTTGCCTGACGGATGATTTGATAAAAGAGTTCTTAACTCTTTCCAATGTCAAAGTGCCCCAACTGGATGAAAAGGTAAAAACAGCGGTATACCCGATGAGTGAGTGCCTGGTGGCGTTTGCCCACTCACTCTCCCCCTACTTCCAGAATCCTTCGTCGGTGAATCCCGGACTTTTGCGGCTCAAGATTATGGAATTGCTTTATGATGTATCCGAATATAGTAAGAATGTGTTCCGCCAGCTTTTGCAACTCCGCCGTCCGGTTCGCGTGGATATCCGCCAGGTAGTGGAACAGTATTATGCCACTCCGGTAACCTTGCCGGAACTGGCTTTTCTTTCGGGACGCAGCCTTTCCAGTTTCAAACGGGATTTCCAACAAACATACAATGAACCTCCTGCCCAATGGATATGAACAAAACGGCTGGAGAAAGCGAAAGAAATGTTACAGAAAACCCAGCTTCCGGTTAATGAAATATGTTATTCCATAGGGTTTGAAAACGTATCGCATTTCTCCCGTATTTTTAAAGATCAGTACGGGTTTGCCCCGACACAGGTCAGGCAGTAATCCATTAAAATCATTCCCAGTTCCCCGCGCAGGCGGGGACCGCATCAAAGCAGACAGAAAACATCTTCTTATATTTGAAACGGTCGGTTGCTTTGCGATCCCCGATCAAGCCGGGAACAATTACAAACAATCAATTCTTCTTTTGTGTATCGAAAAAACGGATTAGGTGGTAAACCTGGTCGTTTACGTTGCGGGTGTGGTTAAGGAGGCCAGTCCACGGACGATAATCGCGGTCTACCACTCCCTTATTCGAGTCGCGGTTAGACGGATCAGTGGAAAGATCTTCTGGGTCATTATCCTGGTAACGGAACCAATGCCATCCTACACTATAGGGGCTTTGCAACAGCCCAAGAGTGAAATTTTCATAGAAAAGTCCCCGGTCGTTCTGGGTTTCTACGTTCCAGCCGGCACCTGTAGCGTTAGGTAGCCCCGAATCTTCTCCTTTAGTATACCATTCGGTAATCAGGAAAGGTTTACCCGACCATTGTCCCCACGCTTCGAGTTGCTGCTGGTCGGGTTCCCATTTGCGGTAATGGTTGATAGAGATGATATCCATGTATTTACCAGCTACGCGGAAGATGGCCGGGTTGGTCAGTTCCTGTCTGGGCTCCTGGTTGAAGCGGCAGCCCAGGTACATATGATTCGGGTCTATCCGGCGCAATACGGAAGTGACCTTTTGCATATAAGTTTCAAAGAAGAATGCAGAGAATTCTAGGCGGTCGTCTGCTGTAATATCTGCCAGGGTAGCGTTTTCCCCTTTCCGTTCGTCCAGCCATTTACGAGCTGCCAGATACCCGGGTTCATCTTTTGCAAGATAAAGTAAATGGCAGTCCAGCGCATCTGTATACCAGGGTAATTCATTATCGGTAAAGTAACCCAGCAGATAAGGATCCTCTTTATATTTAGCCAACGGGGCAAGCGACTTTTCCACATAGTGCTCAAACTCCTTATCAAATACCATAGGAAGATCAAAACGATAGCCCTGCCAGCCGGCAACCAGATACGAGCCGCCGTATTTCTTTCTCTGGTCACGGTTATAATTTCCCATCGGACTAACAATGATTGTATAGACCAGTGGAGATTCGGTGTTGCGCATATCTTCTACAGCCGACCAGGCGCCTGCTCCGTTAAAGCCATATGACCGTAACATCTTTGTTTCGGCTTCCAGCCAGCCAGCACGTGTTCCGAATTTCTCTTTTAAAGCCTGCTGTTGTTTCTCTGAGCGGCCGGGTTCGTAAGCTACGACAGCCCGGTGGTGGAAGGGATAGCCTTCGGGGTCGATAATCCACCAGCGGCCATCGATCTGTTGGGTACGGAAAAAGCCGGTTGCTTCCTGTTGGTTTACTTTATAACCGCCGTATGCAGATAAGGCTGGTGATTTCTTTTTTTGTAACCTTTCAGGTTCTCTACGATGAGGGCCTGGTAAGTTTCCCAGTTTTCTACGGTACTGTTTTCACGTGCCCGTACGGAAATGGTTTTACTACCGGATTGTGCAAGCAGGCAGGTGCCTGTGAAAAGCCATAAAAAAGCGTTGTTGTTATTTTCATATGAAAGCGTTTCTAAGTAAAAAATGTTGGATATCCTGTTGGGAATATCAGGTAAATGACCGTAAGAGGTATGTGCTAGTCAGTTCCCCGCTCAGGCGGGGATCGCAAAGGAAAGGCCGGTTCTCATGCGGTCCCCGCCTACGCAGGGAACTGGGTGTGTTTATTCTTATTTTAGATGAAGGAGGTCAAAAGATCTCCTTCATCTGATTTTCCTGTTGGAGAGGATATATTTAGTTTTTAATACCCCGGATTCTGTGGGAATGTACCCATGGCGTCGATCTGTGCCTGTGGGATGGGCCAGCGGACCATGTGCTCCTGCATGGTGGTAGGTTCGATGCTGTTGAGGGTACTACCGAAACGGTGGTATTTGTTTACCTGTTCAACCAGTTTGCCTATCCGTTTGAGGAAGAACCAGCGTTTGCCTTCGAAACACAGTTCGCGTGCATGTTCGTCCATAATCGTTTGTAAGTCGATGGAAGTCACACCTTCCAGACCGGCACGTTCACGAACGGCGTTGAGGTATTCGATTGCTTTCGCAGTGTTACCGTTCCGCCAGTGGGCTTCGGCACCCAGGATATAGGTTTCGGCCAGACGGTAAGCCATAAATGGTTTGTATGAAAGGGCACGTTTGGGTGGCTTATCGAGGTCGCGGTATTTCATCAGACTCCAGGTATATTCACGTAATTGGGTAGAGTATGGAGGGTCGCCCGGTAGTTTCTTTTCGTAGTATTCGGAAGCAGGATTGTTACCGTACAGCGTATCCGGATAGAAATAATATTGCATACGTTTATCGTTCTCTTCGTCATACAACGAGCGCAAATATTCATTCGGGTAGGTCCATCCATACGAGTTACCACCATACGAGGCTTCTTCGAGGATCGGGGCAACCGGATCGCCCACAATACTGATCTCATAGAAACGCGCCTGGAAGCAGGCACCCAACACATGGCCATCACTACCGGCCAGGCTGGCATCGTCGCCACCGCTTAACTCATTGAACTGCCAGGCCAGCAGGCTCTCTTTATGATTGATATCATTTCCGAATACTTCGCTGATATTTACTAATCCATATTCGCCGCTGTTAATAATGGCATCTGCATGGGTTGCTGCTGTTGCGTAATCTTCTTCGAGCATGGCCGATTCAGCACGTAGCTGGCGAGCCAATCCCTGTCCGATAATTCCCGGATCTACTTTATAGGAAAGGTGTTGAATAGCATAATCCAGATCCCGGTTAATAAAGTTAAGTACTTCCTGCCGTTCGGCCGGTTTGTACTCTCTTTCATCAAATACATTGCCGGGAGTAGTAGGTATGCTGTCCAATAGGATGTTATCGTAAGTGGTAAGTAGCCGGATATACGACCAGGCACGGATCACACGGACTTCCGAGGTAATGCGCCGGCGGGTATCTTCCTGCATTTCAATTTCAGGGGCAGATGTTATAATGGCCGAAGCACGGTCGATCATCTGGTACGGGCGGCTCCACACCTCGCCCGGCATCGCATTGGCACGCATATTTGAGCGGTACATTTCTGCTTCATTCCAGGTACGCACCATAGCCAAGTCAGTAGCACAATAGAACCAGTAACTACCCCGTACGTCACTATCCCTGAAACGGAAAAAACGACGGGTTAAACCATACAGGCCATTCAGGCCAATCTCCAGTCCCTCTTCACTTTCATAGAGTGTCGAACTGTTAATCTTGTCGAACTGGTTCTCTTCCAGCCATGATTCGCAGGAGGTATTGAATACCAGCAATCCGACGATAAAAAATATGATATATCTTTTCATACGATAAATTGATTTTAATAATAGATATGGAATTCAGCAGTCTGTTTTGTCGTCGCCTTTGGCGTAGACAGTATTTACATGCTTCATTTCATATGTTCCTGTATTTCTTAAAATATTAGATATAAAAATTAAGCTGTATCAAGCCGGTTTAGAAACCAACCTGTAAACCAAATGTAATTGTACAGGCTTCCGGATATTGGTCGGCAGCCAACTCAGGGCTATACGACTGGAAGTCGGTAAATATTAGCAGGTTCTGTCCGGTAAAGTAGATCCGGAGGTTGCTCAGGCGCGCTTTGGATGTCCATCTGGTTGGCAAGGTGTAACCGATTGTCAGGTTTTGCAAACGGATATATGAAGCATCTTCATAGGCGATATGTCCCATTTCAAGTGCACCGTTGGTTGTCGGGCGCGGAAAGTTACCGGTTGGGTTTTCCGGTGTCCAGTAATCCACTTTGATCCCATTGAATACGGCACGCATATTACCACCATAGTCGTACTCAGCCAGGAATGGGTTATATTTGGTAATCCCCTGTACGGTGTAGATATCCATAGAGAAGTCTACATTTCTATAGGTAGCCGAAATATTGAAAGAGCCGTTCCATTTCGGGAATTTGGAGACAAGAATCTTATCGTCGTCGTCCAGTTTGCCATCACCATTGCGGTCTACTATTTTGATATCACCCGGTTTGGTATTGGGTTGTGCCGACTCTGCAATCTGATCGACTTCGTTTTCCTGCCAGATACCGGCTGTTTCATATTTTTTATATACACTGATGGGCTGGCCGATAAACCAGTTGTTCAATGGATAGTCATCTTCCTTACCATCACCGTCGAGGTTGCCGAATAGTTTCAGGATCTTATTGCGGTTACGCGAAAAGGTCATTCCCAATTGTATATTCAGGTTGCGACTTTGTACCACAGTACCTTCCAGTTGTATTTCCAGCCCTTTATTCTGGATTTCACCGATATTATCTTTAATGGTGCTATATCCGGTTACCGAACTGATCGAACGGTCTACCAGCAGGTCTTTTGTATTGGTTTTATACCATTCAACCGTTCCCGACAGGCGGTTATTAAAGAAACCGAAATCGACAGCTAAGTTTAAAGTGGTAGAAGTTTCCCATTTTAATTTAGGGTTAGAAAGAACCGAGCCCGGCGTATATCCCGACAAACGGCCGGATGTATAATAATCCCATTGGTCGGCCGATGCGATACTGCCATAAGGGCTGATCGCTTCATTTCCTACGCTACCGTAACTGGCACGCAGTTTCAGATTGGTAAGCTGTTCTACACTTTCCATAAATTCTTCACGGTAGAGGTTCCATCCCAATGCCATGGCAGGGAAAAAGCCCCATTTGTTTTCAGCACCGAATACCGACGAGCCGTCGCGACGTCCGCTCAGGGTTACATAATACTTTGAGGCATAATCGTATTGCATACGTAAGGCAGTAGAGATGAGGCGGCGCTGGGAAGCATTTACAGTAGAGATCACCTTTTCTGCGGCTTCGATACCATAGATTCCCAGCAGGTCGTTGGGTATATAGGAACCCGACATTTGATTGGTATGTTGATTACGTTCATTCCAGCTCTGGATCAATGTGCCCGATACATGGTGTTTGCCAAATAGATTGTCGTAGGAAAGAATATTATCCAATGTCCATTCGTTTTCATTCTGATTTTTTATGGTTGCACTACCCATGCCGGTATAACTACCTGCTTTAGAGTTGGCTGTATTGTAAGTTTCTCCCTGTAAGTTCCAGCTACGGCGGCTGGCGTTTACACGGAAGCTCAATCCTTTGTAGATGGCAAAATCGAAGAAGATATTTACCAGGTCGTTGCGGTTTTTCTGTATGGAGGTTTTTTCCTGCAGGTCAACCAACGGATTCCAGTTTTCCTGTAAACCGGTCGGATGTAGGTTGAGGTTACCTTCGGCATCATATCATCATATACCGAACCTAACGGCGAGCAGGTTACCGCATCCCGTAATAAGCCTGTTACACCGGGGTCGTTTTTAGTTGAAATACCCAGGCTGGTATTCAAACCCACTTTAAACCATGAAGTGATTTTCTGGTCGAGGTTAAAGCGTAGTTGGCCTTTGGTATAATCGGTAGTGGGTACTACACCGGTCTGGCGCATGAAATTAGTACTTACGAATACTTTTGTTTTTTCGCTACCGGCACTGATGTTCAGGTCGTGGTTCTGGATTGTACCTGTACGCATCAGCTCTTTTTGTCAGTCGATAAACTGGCCGTTACGGATCGATTCGAGTTCCAGTTGGCTGAATACATCCGTATCCTCCCCATATTGGTTATTATTGGTCGTACGGTATGCTTCGCGTTTATACTGTACAAATTCTTCCGGTGTGTATACATCGAAGTTGCGGTTTACATTCTGGATACCATAATATCCCTGATAGTTTACGCGAGCAGCACCGGTAGAACCACGTTTGGTTGTGATCAGGATTACCCCGTTTGCAGCACGTGCACCGTAGATAGCCTGTGCAGCCGCATCTTTTAATACTTCGACAGAGGCAATATCGTTGGGGTTCACATCGTTGATCGAGCCTACTACTACTCCGTCGGCAACCACGATCGGATCGGTACCTCCGGAAATAGAGTTGGTACCACGTATCTGGATGTTTGAACTACCATCCGGGCCTGCATTGGCGATGGTGATCTGCAAACCGGCAGCCCGTCCACGGAGCATTTCACCCACATCCAATGTAGCCGCTTTAGTCATTTTGTCGGCTTTAATAGTAGTTACCGAACTGATCACATCGCTTTTACGCATCACACCATAACCAACTACTACAATGTCGTCGAGTGTATTGCTGTCTTCGGATAGTTGGATCTGAAAAACAGATTTACCGGCGATGGCGATTTCCTGCGCCTGGTAGCCGATATAAAAGATCTGCAGCGTTCCCTGTGCCGGAGCTTGCAAGGTAAAATTACCATCAAAGTCGGTAATTGTTCCGTTGGAAGGGTCATCCTTCACAATAATATTAGCGCCGATCAACGGTTCGCCGGCCAGGTCGGTTACCACACCGGATATCGTTCGTGTACCACTGCTTTGCTGGGCAAATGCCGGTGTACACCAGGTGGCCATAACGGCCAGGAAAGAAAGGAGTATAAGCAGCCTACTCCTGTTAGCTAGTTGCATGTTCATAATGTATTATCGTATTATTTCAAAGTTATATTTATTGTTTTCTCTTTTGCCATCGAAGGGTACCGGGCAGGTGCTCCCCGTCGGGAGAACCCTTACGGTACTAAGCTTCATTGGTCTGTCTAAAGCGAGGTTAGCATGTACTATTCATGTGCAGTTTTTTAGTGTTAATGTTTCATTTCATCAGAAAAAAGATCGATCTTTTATAGATAGGATATAGTAACCGGTTTACTATATCCGGTAAGCCGACAAGTATAAGTATAATTCTTACAATTGCACCAGTTCAAAGGTATCCTTTAGCCGTATATCCTGTGAGCTACTG
>JAJPZJ010000129.1 GCA_021204405.1 Tannerellaceae bacterium
CATTCATATGATGTTCAATAAATCAACGGACATTATGCGGATAATCATTAAATTAATTAGTTTGTAGAATATTTTTGATTATGTATGTAATTCCTTTTTTATTTATATCAAATAAATTATTTTACTAATCTTAAATTTTAGTCTTATGAAAAGATTCCTTACATTATTGTCAAGTTTCATTATTATAGTGGCATCTTTATTCTCCTGTACAAATAAATAGAAGAACAAATATTAAGAAGTACTACTGAAGAAGTTGACTATACACCTTATATATCTTCTGCAATGCAGGAAATATTAAATAGGATTGATACGTGTACAACTCCTATTCCATTACAGGAATTAATACCTTTTTTAAAAGATTCTACACAAAATATACAGGATTTTTTCAATATGGCAGTACAAACTAGAGCTACTAATAATGACGAGGAAATAACAACTCTTATTACAGGTAGTGATGGATCTCAAAATTTATATACTCGTGTTCAAACATATATTGATGCAGATTTAGCAAATAGTCTTAATTATTATGCTGGAACTTATTATGTTACTTGTAAAGCTGTTTATAAAGCTTTTGCAGAAACTGATGCTATACTTTATACTACAGAAAAAGTCTATGATACTGACGCTATGGGTGTGAATCCTGAAACATTGGCAGATAGGGGATATAGTAGTGAACAAGTAACTTCAACTGTATATAAATTTACTACGTATATATGGGGTATATCTAATGGAGTAACAACCGAATATCCTACAGTAGAATGGATTCCACGATGGTATACAGGTAGTGGGTATATGATTTGGGGATATGAAAATGATTTTATGAAAATATGATGTGGAGATATCAAACTATTTCACAACTTCAATGAAACTTTATTTATCCTTACTGGTCAAATTATTTGTCCGGTAAGGATTTAATTTATAATAACTATGGCTAAATTTTACTTTTTAAATGCACTGTTTTTTTAATGTTTTTTGCCTCTTGTTCAAATGAGACGGACTTGGTAGAAGAAAATGAGGGATTTGAAAATGATCCTCAGATAGAACTTTTATATTCTTACAAGAGTAGAGATAAAATCAGTTTGTCGAATGAGGATACTATACCTGGTGTGAAACTGGGTGATACCCTTTTCATATATATAAAAAGGTGCAAAATTCTTATGTCTCTTTTTTAGAGGAATATGAGGAGGTTGAAAGTGAAAATGCTGATTACTTTAAATATCGTTATATACTTCCGAATTCAGGTCTTTTATATAATTACGTATTGATGTACGATAAAGACGATTCATGGAGGAACTTTATCTCTTTTTTATAGATGTAACTTACTCTATTAAAACAACTATTGTATTAATTGATACTCCCTTTTATATATTAGATATAGAGAATCAAATAACTAAAGAAAACATTCTGAAAGAATTGGAATTATACTGGCCCTATCCGGCACAAAGACTTTTTTATCGTCTTGTATTTGAAAAAGCTAATAGTGGGGTATTGGAAGTGGGGCAGATAACCGATGGTGTATTAGAAACAATAAATGGGATATTTACAACAAATGCATATACAACGATAGAATCTGGTTTTACTATTAAACTTGAAAATGAAGAGTATGAGTTTATTGCTGGTGATTGGACAATAGAATCAGCTAATTGTATGCTACAACGTGATTTTACAGAGGAATTTCGCCAAAAGTATCCATTAAATGGAGTGAAACGGGTAATAGTAGCATCAAATGCGTATCAAGCTAGTAAAATGATACGAGCTTATTGATTTTAAAGCAAAGAAAATCATATTCAATAATTAGAATGTGAATAATGAATCTCATAAATCATAATACTATAAAACGCTGTATAATATAGTTTTAAATATAGCCAACTTCTATACCCAGTACAGAAATTAGCTGTATTTTTATTCTTTTTCTACCGGATAGGGAAGAGTAGTCAACCCATTATACATAAACTTGTAAGTAGGGACCTGTAGCCCTTCTTTCTCAGCTTCCCGTACTACATATCCGGTAAGTGTTTCCACTTCTGTAGGATGTCCTTTCAGGAAATCGGCATGCATGGAAGTGGAAGTATTCTTCGGCATTTTCTTTTGCCCCTCTATGGTAGAGTAGATAATATCGTCGGGAAGTTTGACTCCTTTCGCCTCTGCCAGGCTCCTCAGTTCGGTACCTAATGCGATATATAAATCCTGGTATTCTTCTACCACCTCATTGATCGGGCGGTTCAGGAAAGAAGTTAAAGTTGCAGCCGTAGAGATCCGCATAAACTTTTTCCATACCTGTAACTCCATATCATCCGGATTATGGGCATATTCCTAATTTTATATCAGGAATAGTATCCAGACTTGATACACTGATTATCTCATTACTTCGATAAGAATAGAAAAGTTCTATTTTAGGAGAATTTTCCGAATCGTCAATAATCTCAATTTCCTCTTTTGTTTCTGTACAGGAAATAAAAAATATTAATAGAAAAGAGTAGGTAAAAAAGGGTATTTGCGCATACTGATTATAGATTAGGCTTTCACTGACTGGACAAAACCAATGGAAGGGATAGCTGTAAATAAAACCACTTCAAGGGCTTTCTGAAAGTTTTTCCCTTGCCACCACTGGATGATCCGTTAACCACTCCACCACCTGCCTGCCTAACTCCTCAGCCATAGCAC
>JAJPZJ010000163.1 GCA_021204405.1 Tannerellaceae bacterium
ACATTCATATGATGTTCAATAAATCAACGGACATTATGCGGATAATCATTAATTTAATATATTATATGAATACGACACTTATAAAAAATGCCCGTATTATGAATGAAGGGCAAAGCTATACAGGTTCTGTACTGATAGAGGATGATAAAATTTCAGCTATCTATCCGGGAACAATTCCACAGGAGATCACAGCCCGTACAGTGATAGATGCAACAGGTAAGTGGTTATTACCGGGTGTGATAGACGATCAGGTACATTTCCGTGAACCCGGACTTACCCATAAAGGAGATATTGCCAGTGAAAGCCGGGCTGCTGTAGCCGGTGGAGTAACTACCTTTATGGATATGCCTAATACGAAGCCGCAAACTACTTCCATTGCTGATCTGGAATGGAAACTACAGCGGGCTTCTGAAACGTCTATAGCCAATTACTCTTTCTTTTTTGGAGGAACTAATGACAATCAGGCGGAGATTGCTAAATTAGATCGTTCACGTGTACCCGGGTTAAAACTATTCCTGGGCTCTTCAACCGGTAATATGCTGGTAGACGACCAGGCAACACTGGAAAAAATATTTGGTGAAAGTGGTATGCTAATTGCGATACATGCCGAGAAAGAGGAGATTATAAAGAAAAATATAACACATTATAAAGGATTGTATGGAGACGACCTGGATGTTACTTTCCATAGTAAAATCAGGAGTGAGGAGGCTTGTTATGCTTCTTCTGCTGCAGCTGTGGAACTTGCAACCCGCCTGGATGCCCGTTTGCATATCCTCCACCTTTCTACAACTAAAGAGCTGACCTTATTGAATAATGATAGGCCATTACAGGAGAAAAAGATAACCGGTGAAGTATGTGTACATCATCTCTGGTTTACGGATAGTGATTATCCTCTATACGGCAACCGGATTAAGTGGAATCCGGCTGTTAAAACCGTTGCCGACCGTGATGCGCTTCGCCAGGGAATAAATAATAACCTGATTGATATTGTTGCTACAGATCATGCACCTCACTTGTTGCCGGAAAAGGAAGGGAATTGTTTACAGGCTGCTTCAGGGGGACCCTTGGTGCAACATTCACTGGTTGTTATGCTGGAAATGGCATTCCGGGGAATCTTTTCGTATGAAAAGGTTGTAGAAAAAATGGCACATACGCCGGCGGAATTGTTCAGGATAGACCGTCGCGGATTTATACGTCCGGGATATTATGCTGACCTGGTATTGGTTGACCCTTCAACCCAATGGACAGTCACCCCGGATAATATTCTGTATAAATGTGGATGGTCGCCTTTGGAAGGTTTAACATTTAATCATGCTATCTGGAAAACATTTGTAAATGGACAGCTTGTTTATACAGAGGATTCCATTGTTGAAAACCTGCTTGGCCAGGAGGTTAAATACCTCTGAAACAGCTTGGATATGTAGTAGGAATTTGTTATATTTGTAAATAGTAAAAAGATAGAATTATGGATTACGGCAAGAAGAGACTTACCCGCTCAAATAACAAAATGATAGCCGGCGTATGTGCCGGTATGGTAGAATATTTTGATCTCGATCCGACTTTGGTCCGGGTCGGCTATGTATTATTGAGTATATTTACTGCCTTTGCAGGGGTATCGGTCTATCTAATCTTATGGATCGTTATGCCGGAGAAAAAGAACTATTAAAGAATGAATTTTGAAATATCGTCAACTTTTAATCCTACAGGTGATCAGCCCGAAGCTATAAAGGCCCTCTCCGAAGGAATTCAAAGTGGTATACCTTTCCAGACCTTGCTAGGAGTAACCGGGTCTGGTAAAACATTTACTATCGCCAATGTAATTAAAGAGGTACAGAAACCAACCTTAATATTGAGCCATAACAAGACCCTGGCTGCCCAGTTGTATGGTGAGTTTAAATCCTTTTTTCCCAATAATGCGGTTGAGTATTTTGTGTCTTATTATGATTACTACCAGCCGGAGGCCTATCTACCCACCAGTGATACCTACATTGAAAAAGACCTGCAAATCAACGATGAGATTGACAAATTGCGTTTGCGTGCTACCGCTTCTTTACTGTCGGGACGGAGGGATGTGATTGTAGTCTCGTCGGTATCCTGCCTGTATGGTATGGCTGATCCGAGGGCATTTGCAGAGAAAGTAATCCACCTGAAAACCGGGATGCAAATAGACCGTGATGTGATGATCCGGAAGTTTGTAGAAGCTATGTATGTCAATAACAAAGATGAATTTACGAGTGGCTGCTTCCGTGTCAATGGAGACACCGTAGATATCTTTCCCGCTATCGAGGCTTTTGATGGGGTGGCTTACCGGATTGAGTTTTGGGGAGATGAGATCGAGCGGATCGTTTCCTTTGAACCGGCTACAGGAAAAGAATTGAATGAACTGGACCAACTTAATATTTATCCGACCAACCTGTTTGTAACTACCCAGGAATGGATTAATTCGGCTATTGGCCAAATCGATGTAGACCTGGGTACGCAGGTAAATTATTTTAAAGAAATAGGAAAGCCTTTCGAGGCTAAAAGATTATACGAGCGGGTGACGTTTGACCTTGAAATGATCCGTGAACTGGGGCATTGTTCCGGGATAGAAAACTATTCCCGTTATTTTGACGGGCGTCTGGCCGGTGAACGTCCTTATTGTTTGCTGGATTATTTCCCGGACGATTTCCTGCTTGTGGTAGATGAAAGCCATGTCACCATTCCCCAGATCCGGGCAATGTATGGGGGCGACTATTCACGGAAAAAGAACCTGGTGGAATATGGGTTCCGCCTGCCGGCAGCCATGGATAACCGTCCGTTAATGTTTGATGAATTTGAAAGCCTTACTCCGCTGGCTATCTATGTGAGCGCTACTCCGGCCGACTATGAGTTGGAGAAGAGTGAAGGGATCGTTGTTGACCAGGTGATCAGGCCTACCGGTCTGTTAGACCCGATTATCGAAGTGCGGCCTACCCTGAACCAGATAGATGATCTGATGGAAGAGATTGTGATACGGGCGGCAGCAGATGAACGGGTGTTGGTTACAACGCTAACCAAACGGATGGCGGAAGAGTTAACTACTTATCTTACCCGTATGGGTATTCGGTGTAATTATATCCATAGTGATATTGATACGTTGGAACGTGTCCAGATCATGGAAGATTTAAGGAAAGGCCTGTTTGATGTTCTGATTGGGGTTAACCTCTTGCGTGAGGGGCTTGACCTGCCGGAAGTATCGTTAGTAGCTATTCTGGATGCTGATAAGGAGGGTTTTCTGCGCTCGCACCGTTCGCTTACACAAACTGCCGGGCGTGCGGCAAGAAATGTGAATGGCCGGGTAATCTTCTATGCGGATAGAATAACAGCCAGTATGCAACTGACCATGGATGAGACTACACGTCGCCGGGAAAAGCAATTGGCTTATAACGAGAAACATGGTATTACACCTACACAGGTGGTGAAAAATAGTGTTTCTATCCTTTCCGAAAAACAACCGGTTACTGCCGAACCAAATGCCTATATAGAACCTACCGGCATTTCTTTAGTGGCCGATCCAGTAGTACAATATATGGATCGTAACCAATTGGAGAAAACGATTAAACAGACCAAAAAGAAAATGGCGGATGCAGCTAAGAAACTTGAATTTATTGAGGCTGCCCAGTTACGGGATGAACTGGTTAAACTGGAGGATCTGCTAAAAACCAAAACCTGAAAAGATGGAAAAGTTAAGTATCTGTAAATTATTTGTATTACTCTTTTTATGTAGCTGGCAATATGGCAAGGCACAGGAGCAGGTAAATTTTACCGCTACTGACCGGCAGTTGTTTGATAAGTATATGGCAACATTTAGGGATAAAAAGGACTTGCCTTCCGGTAAGCTACTGGTAGAAACGGCACGTTTTTTTCTGGGTACCCCGTATGTGGCAGGAACGTTGGAAGAAGTTCCTGAACAACTGGTAGTGAACCTGCGTGAAATGGATTGTACTACCTTAGTAGAGAATACATTGGCACTGGTAATGACTTTACGGGGCGATGAACCTACTTTTGAAGGGTTTTGTAATCACCTCATACAGATCCGTTACCGGGAGGGAAAGATCAATGGGTATGGAAGCCGGCTCCATTATATGACAGACTGGATTCACAATAACCAGCAAAAAGGGATTGTGAGGGATATTACGAAAGAAGCAGGAGGACTACCGGTAGATATACTGGTGAATTTTATGTCTACCCATCCCGATAGCTATAAACAACTTAAAAATGATCCACTTGCAGTAGAACAGATTGCATCACAGGAAAAAGTGATCAGCAGCCGACAATATTATTACATTCCTCAGGATCAGATTAATAAACATAGCTATGCTATGCAGGAAGGTGATATTGTTTGTTTTGTAACTTCGATAAAGGGACTGGATATTTCACATGTAGGTTTTATTGAATACCTGGATGGCCGGTTAACGTTTGTACATGCTTCAAGTACCGGAAAAAAGGTACTGGATAATCCAACCACTTTACAGGAATATGTACAGAATATAAAAACTAATACCGGGGTTATGCTGGTTCGTTTCCAGCAATAAGAATTTACTGGAATAGTTCAAAAGCAAATTTCAGACCGATACTATGGACCTCCCATTTATTTATCCCTGCAAATACTCCGATGTTAAATATATGATTACCTACTCCGTATCCTATTTCACTGTAATGAGGTAAGGCGGGCGTCCAGAGGTAGCTGTAATAAAAGCGTTCTGCAACGATATGCCGGCTTGCATTGGGGTTAAATAGCTGGAACAGGATAAAGGGACTTTGGTACATCAAATGAGTCTGGAAATATTTATCGGAGGCATTGTACCAATACCTGCTCAGCTGATTGAAAACACCTCCAAGCTGGTCTTCCCAGCCTTCGGGGAAGTTACGGCGTGCAAAATAACGGAAATCGGCAAAATAGGTTGATTTCTCCCTGGTATAGGTACCGGCACTTATATGATAATTTAATTTCCTGAGTCCACCTATAGGTATACTCTGATGTATATCGGCTTCAATCCGGTCATAATTACCGGTACTTTGCATGACGCCTGGAATGGATTTGGCAAATTCGATGGATATAGTTGGATAACGGGAGAAGACATATTCTTTCCTGCGGCCATTCATTCGATAATATTGACGTGGTGTATAGGAAACACTGATAAAAGGTATAAAGTCGTGGTACACATCGTTTAATACCTCTTCCATATCTTCTCCTAAATTATATTTGGACTTTTTGGCCTGCGTCCGGCGGTGATAGGAGGTACCGGCGCTAAGCTGGAAACCATTGAACAACTCAATGTTATTCCTTAACTCGATTACGTGGTTATTGAAAAATATCAGATCCAACTCTTTAAAGTTCAGAATCGAATCTTTTAAATGTTCATTTATAACATCCATCATTTCTGAAGAATAACTTTGGCTTCTGTTCTCGGCTATAAGACTTAAATATCCTAATTTTTCAGGTTTATAATACCAGTCGGTAGTGATATTGTAATAAAATTCTTTTCGTTTAAAAACATATCCTCCCTCAGGCCTGAAGCGAATTTTCGTACCATTATTAAATGTTTTATCAATTCTGATTTTCTGTTTATAAGTTAACCCATTCCTGCCCGAATATCCTAACTGGAAAGGATTGAGGAAGCCATAATATTTCAAACGACCGGATTTAAAATTCATGGTCATACTACTGGTAAACTTTTCTGTGAGTTGTATGTAATTGTTGAACTCACTTGTGTCAGATTCTATAAATTGTTTTTCATAGGGAGTATTATATACCCGCTTTTCCTCTGGGGTAAGGGGTTGGTCCCGGTGTACTTCCCAATAAGTTGAATCTTCTATAATAGGAATTGTATCAGATGATATCTGGTAATATTGGGTTAGATTGAGTAGCTTCCTTTTTCTTGTCTGCTCTTCGTCCCATTCTACTGATTGATAAGTAAATGCAGAATGATAAGTACTAAGTACGGTATTCCCCATTACCTGGTACCGGAGGGTAAGGTCTGCTTTTTCAGGTAGCATGAAGTGCCCGTAATCCCGTCCGAAAGACATTTCCACATTAAAATGGGTAAAAGCGTTCCGGCCGATTATTTCCATCCTGTCGATAGTCCATGCTTCATCGATAATATACATATCCCCGCAAACCAGTTTCTGGCTCCATTGCTTGGGCAAAAAACGTATCTTATAAATTTTAAGTCCGTTTACCTCTTCTATCTCTTCAAGGCTGAAATTGTAATAGCGGAATGCTTTCCGTGTAACGGGCATAATAAAACCATCTTCATAGGCAGTAGGGGCATAGACATTCAGGTTGAGGAAAGCAAGTGCTTCTTCCTGCTTTTTACTATTAGGAATCGCATTGCCGTTGAGGGCTTCTATATTATGGAGATAGTAGTTTGGCGAGTTGAATTCGGAATGGCTAATCATTTCAAATATCATGTCTTCACTTTTCCTGTTTACCGGAAACAGATGGTGTGCGAACCGCATCAGGAAGTTTTTACGCAGAATTTCCGTACGTCCTTTAATATATATTTCGGCTTCGTATTTGGATAATAGGTTTTGATACCTGGCAGCATTCTTTATAACCTCCTGCATAATGGAATCTGCCGTAAGGGTGGATTCGGGTTTGGATTTTTTGCCTGGTATTAATTTGCTGTTGTCAGGCCCTTCTCCATAAACAGGTAGATAAGATATCAGACAGAGCAATATAAATATGGAAAAAACTTTTTTCAATAAAAATGTTTTTCTCTATACAAACGTAAATAATAAATTTTAAAATAGTTTGAAGTCAGAGCTAAATGTTCTCATAAAAACATAATTTATTCTTAAAAAAGTTTCTCCTTATTAAAAAGAATTATTGTATTTTTATGCTTCATAAGAATGTTATATAACAGTCGTGGTTAAACAACAACAAAAAGAAGAGGTCGATTTTTCGGCCAGTTTAGCAGAAGTATGGCGGGTTCTTACAGACAAAGAACGCGATATACTCCGTAATAATTCGTTAGTCCAGCATTTCAAACGTAACGAGTTGATATACTGCGAGGGCGACGAGCCGAAGGATATGATGTGCTTGTTGAAAGGCAAAGTAAAGATATTCAAAGAAGGGGTAGGAGGCAGGAGCCAGATCATACGTATGATCAAGCCGGTACAGTATTTTGGTTACCGTGCCAATTTTGCTCAGGAAAACTATCTGACAAATGCCTCAGCTTTTGAAGCTTCCGTGGTTTGTATGATCCCTATGACAGTGGTAACCAATCTGATTATGGGGAACCCGGAACTGGCCATGTTTTTTATCCGCCAGCTTTCCATCGATTTAGGAGTTGCTGATGAACGTACGGTGAATCTGACCCAGAAACATATCAGGGGGCGTCTGGCAGAATCGCTCTTATTCCTCAAAGATAGCTATGGACTGGAAGAAGATGGAGCCACATTAAGTATTTACCTTTCGCGTGAAGATTTGGCCAATTTATCCAATATGACTACTTCCAATGCGATCCGTACCTTATCCACTTTTGTATCAGAACGTATTATTGCTATAGACGGACGGAAAATAAAACTGATCGATGAAGAACGCTTGCGGAAGATCAGTAAAATGGGATAAATAAGTATTTCTATATAAAATATAGTGAGATAGCCTGAATGAATTATTCAGGCTATTTTTTATTCCTGTACGCTGTCGGTGATTCGCCTGTATGCCGTTTGAAATAACATCCCATATAAGATTGATCTGGAAAATTCAGCCGGTGTGCAATTTCCTATATCGGAAGATTTGTTGATTGGAGCAGCACCTTTATTTCCAGGATAATATGGCGGTCTATTACATCCTTTGCCGATGCTTTTGAAGTGATTTGTCGTGCAACCGAAGAGAGATAGCAGGGAGTAATACATAATTTATCTGCATAGAAAGCAACTTCACGTTCTTTTGTACAGTTCACACGGAGAAGCGCGATGAATTGCTGGAATATTTCCTTATTCCGTGTAGTCTGCTTTTTTTTGTTTGCTTTTGTTCCGGAGGAAATGCCGTTGGGTTTTATCATATGTCTCCCAGAAAATACACTGTAACTGACTTTTAATAATATTGTGGCGGAACTGGTTTTCCCTGTCATGATATACAAAGGAAATAAAACGAAAAGCACCCATCATCAATTCCATTTTCTCTTCTGGCAGTATGTATACCGGGTTATCTTTGATAAACTGGAAGAAAGGACCCTGTAAGCGGAAGTTTGCTTCTGCAAATAAGTTAAAGGAAAATGTAACAAATTTTCCTTTAACTTATTTACTTATCTCATGTATGGTAAGGATCGTATTCGGTAAAAGGGTAATCTTAGCATTACGCACAATATCGTAACGGATTACGCCGGTAGAGATTACCGCAAATCCCTGTTCACAAAAAAAAGATAAAGCCACCCGATATGCGTTGTGGACGGTTAAGGAAAGCGTTTAAGTTTGTCTCTCCTACCAGAAAAGGTTCTTCTTCCAAATTGAAAAATGG
Organism: Tannerellaceae bacterium; assembly: GCA_021204405.1. Lineage (GTDB taxonomy): Bacteria > Bacteroidota > Bacteroidia > Bacteroidales > Tannerellaceae > JAJPZJ01. The sequence goes on from JAJPZJ010000163.1 coordinate 8,489, forward strand.
GTTCATTTTGTACTTATTTTGACTGTAAAAATAATTCTTCCTTATGAGTATGCAAGTGGAATATCTCAAAATGAACAATAATGAGCTTATTCTGAAAATGAACACCATTATATCAAAAAGTACCTTTGCTGCCGTGAATTTTAAGGTAAAAAAGAAAAAAATGAAAAAGCAAACAGTAAAACTAATCTACTGCTTACTGGTAGGTCTGTTCACATTGGCCGGATGTAAGAATAATCCGCCTGTGGCTTCGGAAGCAGTGTATGCAACCCTTCGAGTAAGTAAAACTGATAGAGAATTAACCGATTCTTACCCGGCCAGTATCCGTGGGCGGCAGGATATTGACATTTATCCGCAGGTATCAGGTTTTATTCCCAGTTAAATGTAACGGAAGGTCAAAAGGTGAAGAAAGGACAAACGCTCTTTATTATAGATCAGGTTCCCTATCAGGCAGCTTTGCAAACTGCGATAGCGAATGTAGACGCTGCAAAAGCCAGTGTGGCAACTGCCAGGCTGACTTACGAAAGTAAAAAGGAGTTGTTTAACCGAAATGTAGTTTCGCAGTTCGACCTGTCGACTGCAGAAAATAGTTTATTGATGGCGGAAGCACAGTTGGCCCAGGCGGAAGCGCAAGAGGTGAATGCCCGCAATAATTTATCTTATACGGTAGTGAAAAGCCCTTCAGATGGAGTAGTAGGAACTTTGCCTCATAGAATAGGTGCCTTGGTGGGACCATCTATTGCTAAACCACTGACTACAATTTCGGATAATTCGGAAATGTATGTTTATTTCTCAATGACGGAAAACCAGTTATTGGCGTTAACCCGCCAGTATGGCTCTATGGATGAGGCTTTACGCTCTATGCCGGATCTGCACTTATTACTAAGTGACGGTACCCCTTATTCGTTACTGGGGCGTATTGAGTCGGTTAGTGGAGTAATCGACCAGACAACCGGAAGTGTTTCCGTACGTGCGGCCTTCCCCAATGAAGGACGTTTGCTCCATAGTGGTGGGTCGGGAAATATTGTTATTTCTCAAAAGCGCGAAAACTGCCTGGTGATCCCCCAGATTGCAACAACAGACATGCAGGATAAAGTATTTGCTTATAAAGTGGTAAATGGGGCTGCAGAGCGTACTATGATACAGGTTAGTTCCGTGAATAACGGAAAAGAATATATTGTAGAGGCCGGACTGAATGAAGGCGATGTGATTGTAGCCGAAGGGGTAGGATTGATCCGTCCGGGTGCTGCGATACAAACCCAATCATCAACCCAACAGTAAGAAGAAACAGTATGACACTAAAATATTTTATTGACCGCCCTGTTTTATCGGCGGTTCTCTCCATTGTTATTGTACTGGGAGGGATAATCGGACTGGCCACCTTGCCTGTTGAGCAATACCCTGATATTGCACCTCCGACAGTAATGGTTACCACATCATATACGGATGCGAGTGCCGAAACATTACAAAATAGTGTAATCGCTCCATTAGAAGAAGCAATCAACGGAGTAGAGAATATGACTTATATGACCTCTTCGGCAACCAATTCTGGTTCGGTAACTATATATGTCTATTTTAAACAAGGAACTGACCCTGATATGGCTGCGGTAAATGTGCAGAATAAAGTTTCGAAGGCAACCGGTTCACTCCCACAGGAAGTAACCAAGGTGGGTGTACAAACTGCTAAACGGCAAACCAGTATCCTGAAAATATTCTCTATTTATAGTCCTGACGGAACATATGATAATAATTTCCTGTCCAACTATTTGAAGATCAACCTTCAACCTCAGATTATGCGTATTGCCGAAGTAGGCGAGCTGGTAGTACTGGGTAGTGAGTATAGTATGCGTATCTGGCTGAAACCCGATGTGATGGCTCAGTATGGTTTAATTCCTGCGGATATCTCGGCGGTACTGGAAGAACAGAATATCGAATCGGCCACCGGATCTTTTGCAGAAAATTCCGGCCAGACCTATCAGTATACGATGAAATATAGCGGACGCCTGATATTGCCGGAAGAGTTCGAAAATATGGTGATCCGCGCGCTTCCGGATGGGCAGGTACTACGTTTGAAGGATGTTGCAAATGTAGAATTAGGACAACAGCAATATGCCTATGCAGGTACAACCAATGGTCAACCGGGTGTTTCCTGTATGGTGTTCCAGACTGCCGGAACAAATGCAACAGAAGTAATCAATGAACTTGATGCTTTACTGGAAGAGGCAGGTAAAGAAATGCCGGAAGGTATGGAGATTATAGAGATCCGGAATGCAAACGACTTTCTCTATGCTTCTATTAATGAAGTAATCAAAACTTTGATTGAAGCCATCTTTCTGGTTATCCTGATTGTGTATCTGTTTTTGCAGGATATCCGTTCAACATTGATCCCGTTGATTGGTGTGTTTGTCTCCTTGATCGGAACTTTCGCTTTCCTGGCTTTCTTTGGTTTCAGTATCAACCTGCTTACCCTTTTTGCCTTAGTACTCGCTATCGGTACGGTAGTGGATGACGCCATTATCGTGGTCGAGGCAGTCCAGGCAAGGTTTGATGTAGGTTACCAATCTTTTTATATGGCTGCCAATGATGCCATGAAAGGGATTAGTAGTGCAATTATCACTTCTACTTTGGTATTTATGGCGGTATTTATCCCTGTTTTTATGATGGGAGGTACTTCGGGAACATTCTATACCCAGTTTGGTATTACTATGGCCGTAGCTGTAGGTATTTCGGCAATCAATGCCTTAACCTTATCTCCGGCTCTTTGTGCCCTGATATTGAAACCATATGTAGACGAGAATGGTGTACAAAAAAATAATTTGCCGCCCGCTTCCGTAAAGCTTTCAACACCTCTTTTGATGTGATGATAAAGAAATACCAGAAAGGAGTATTCCTGTTTATGAAACGTCCGTGGCTTACATAGGGTACACTGGCTCTATCTATTGTTTTATTGGTTGTCTTAATGAATAATACCAAGACAGGGCTGGTACCGGATGAAGACCAGGGAGCTATTTTTGTCAATGTGAATACAGCTCCGGGTAGTTCGGTTGCACAGACAGAACGCATTATGACTGAAATAGAAGAACGTATCCATGATATCCCTCAACTTTTGGCTTATACTAAAGTGGCCGGATATGGTATGATCTCTGGCCAGGGACCTTCTTACGATATGATCACGATCAAACTAAAACCCTGGAAGGAACGTCCGAATAAAGAAGACGATGTAAATGCTGTTGTTGCAGAGATATACAGGCGTACGGCCGATGTAAAAGATGCCAGGCTTTTCGTAATGGCTCCTCCTATGATTACCGGGTATGGTACAGGGAACGGTTTTGATATGTATGTACAAGACCGTAGAGGCGGAGACCTGGAGGTATTCTATAATTATACACAACAATTTATCGCACAATTGAATCAACGGCCGGAGATTGCAACAGCTTATACCTCTTTTAGTATCAGTAACCCACAATGGAAAGTAGATGTGGATGCCGCAAGATGTAAACGGGCAGGTATCTCTCCTACTGAAGTATTATCTACGCTTTCCGCTTACTATGGCGGGCATTATGTATCAGACTTTAACCGTTTCTCTAAAATTTACTGGGTAATGATGCAGGCTGCTCCCGAATATCGGCTGGAACCAGAATCATTGGATAAAATATTGTCCGTATTAATGGAGAAATGACACCGATCAGCCAGTTTGTAAAACTAACAAAAGTATACGGAGCAGAATCCTTAGGCCGTTTCAACATGTATAACTCAATTGCGGTGAATGGTATGGCTGCTGATGGATATAGTTCAGGAGATGCGATCCGGGCTATACAGGAGGTAGCTGCCGCCAGCCTCCCCCAGGGATACAGCTATGAGTTTGCCGGTATTAGTCGTGAAGAAAGCCAGAATACAATAATACGGTTATCATCTTTGGAATTTGTATTTTGTTGATTTACCTGATCCTGAGTGCGCTGTATGAAAGCTTCCTGATTCCTTTTGCCATAGTACTTTCTGTTCCCTGTGGTCTGATGGGTAGTTTTTTGTTTGCCAAAGTACTTGGACTGGAAAATAATATTTATTTATAGACCGGACTGATCATGTTGATTGGTTTGTTGTCCAAAACAGCTATCCTATTGACAGAATATGCAGTAGAACGTCGTAAAAGTGGTATGTCACTGGCGGCGGCTGCTATTGCGGCAGCAAAGGCTCGTCTGCGTCCGATCCTGATGACTGCCCTTACGATGGTGTTCGGTATGCTTCCACTGGTATTCTCTACCAGTGTAGGGGCGAATGGTAACAGCTCATTGGGTACCGGGGCTGCCGGTGGGATGATTGTAGGAACACTGGCCCTCTTATTTCTTGTCCCATCGCTGTTTATTGTATTCCAGTATTTGCAGGAAAATTTACTCCTGTGGAAGTTAATAATTATCCCGACTGGGCCATTCAGGCAGAAATAGAAGAAAATGAGAAACGTAAAAAAGAGAAAAAATAACAATGAGAAATATATTAATTATTGGCTCTGTAGCCTGGCTGACCGGATGTGGATTATATAAACCTTACAACCGGCCGGAGATACAAACAGACGGTTTGTACGGAGCAGCGTATGAAACAGCGGATACCACTTCGCTGGCATCGCTGGAATGGCAGGAACTCTTTACAGATCCTTATTTGCAGGAACTGATCGTGGATGGACTTAGTAATAATACAGACCTGCAGACTACTTATTGGAGAGTCAAACAGGCTGAGGCTACCCTGACAACTTCAAAACTGGCCTTTTTACCTTCCTTCTTTTTTACTCCTGAAGGTAATTTGAGTAGCTTTGATGGTGGGACTGCTACAAAAACCTATAATGTATCGGTGGTAGCCAGTTGGGAAATAGATGTGTTTGGCAAACTCCAGAATGCAAAAAAACGTTCCAAAGCTGCCTACTTGCAGAGCCTCGAGTATCGCCAGGCTGTACGCACCCAGCTGATAGCGGCTATTGCCAATCATTATTATCTGTTGCTTATGTTGGATACGCAATATGATATTACTGTACAGACTGCAGCTATCTGGAAAGAAAGTGTAGAAACGATGCGGGCTATGAAAGAAGCTGGTATGACTACTGAAGCTGCTGTTGCCCAGACGGAAGGTACATACTTTTCTATTGAAGCCTCTGTACATGACCTGTATCAGCAAATCATTGAAACAGAGAATAGCCTGGCTCTTTTGCTGGGTGAATTACCACGGCACTACGAAAGAGGAACTTTGCGGGAACAACAGCTTCCTTTAAAGTTAATGGCAGGTGTTCCCTTGCAACTGCTTACTAACCGTCCGGATGTGAAAAGTGCTGAGTTGTCATTGATCCAGGCTCATTATGCAACCAATGAAGCGCGCGCTTCACTCTATCCCTCTATTACGCTGAGTGGTCTAGCAGGATGGACTAATAGCGCAGGTACTTATATTGTTAATCCGGGTAAAATACTCCTCAATGCGGCTGCTTCACTTACACAGCCTCTGTTCAATAAAGGGTTGAACCGTGCACAGGTAAAAATTGCCGAGGCACAACGTCAGGAAGCTATTTTATCTTTCCAGCAAACATTATTGAATGCAGGAGTGGAGGTAAATAATGCGTTAACCCAGTACCAGACCGCACGTGATAAACAGGTATTACGTGCACAGCAGGTGGCCTCGCTGGAGACAGCTGTAGAAAGTACGGAATTGTTAATGACACATGGTTCTACCACTTACCTGGAAATATTAACTGCCCGGCAAACCTTATTGTCGGCACAACTTTCACAGGTATCAGACCGCTTTAACGAAATCCAAAGTGTAATCAGTTTATACCATGCACTGGGCAGAGGACGTGAAATAACAGAATAACACTTTACTGTGGTTTTTCATTTGATTTTATCAGATTTATTTAAAAAGGGCTGCCTGGGCTATCATGGCAGCCCTTACTGTATGTATGCACAGGCATAACTGCCGCTTTTCAGACAACTAGCAGAAAAGATATACATATATAAGTGATTACAGCCAGGTGTAATACTTATTACACCTGGCTGTAATCACTTATTCTACCCGGGTGAATATTTATTACACCCAGGTAGAATAGGTTAGGAGAAATAAGGAAAGGAATTAGAAGCATAGAAAATGGTAGATAATATATAAGAATAACTAAGTTACGGGTAAGGAATACCAACGTTTATCCAAGCATCCCGAAGGGAGGATATGCTTTAGCTCGGGGTGAATAGCATATAGCGAGCGGCACCTGGGTTATAAATCGTTGTTTACAGAGTGCTGTAAGTATTTTATGTTAATATAAAATGATCTAACTACTAGCAGGAATTGTTATATTTGAAAAAAGAAAAGTATGAACACAAAAATAGAAGTTGTAAAAGGAGACATCACCGAAATAAAAGTAGATGCTATAGTAAATGCTGCCAATTCATCTTTATTAGGAGGTGGCGGAGTAGATGGTGCGATACACCGGAAAGGTGGACTGGAGATATTGGAAGAGTGCCAGATAATCCGTTGCAGCCAGGGAGGTTGCAAAACGGGGGAAGCGGTTTATACAACGGCAGGTATGTTACCGGCCCGGTATGTGATCCATACGGTTGGTCCTGTATGGCATGGAGGCAACAAAAATGAGAACGAACTATTGGCTGCCTGTTATCGTAACTCTTTACACCTGGCAAATGAGTTGGGAGTAAAAACCATCTCTTTTCCCAATATCAGTACCGGAGTGTATCATTTTCCCAAAGAAGCCGCGGCTGAGATCGCTTTAAATACTATCCGGAATTTTCTGGAAACAGAGAATAAAACGATAGAGACAGTAATTTGTGTTTGTTTTGATGAGAAGAATTACCGGCTTTATTTGGATAAGTTGTAAAAAGGCTTTTGGATGATACACTATTTTCAGGAGAGAGTATATTCTTTCTCTGGTGATTTTTTTTCTATTAAATAAAGGATATTACTACTTACTAGGTAAAAACTCAGTAGAAAACATAAACTATTTTTTTACCCAAAAGTAGATATTAAAACTTTCATCATTAGTAAAATAGAAAGTTTAAAACAACATCTGTGAACAAAACGGAAGAAAAAAATGTTGTGCAAAGCTTGCGAGATAAATAAAAACCTGTACCTTTGCAGCCGTTAATCGAGAGAGGTTAGCGAAAAGGAAACATAGCGAATGCCTTTTTAGAGGGATAAAAGAGGTTAAGTAAGAGCCCGTTAGTGGTATTTTACGAATGGTGGAGCGATGCCCCAACCTTTTGCTTATCTGGCTGAACGGCCAGATTTAAGATCTTTGACATGCTGGAACAATAGAGAAAGAAA
>JAJPZJ010000071.1 GCA_021204405.1 Tannerellaceae bacterium
CTATTAAAGGGTTGAAACAGCCGGTTCTCATGCGGTCCCCGCCTGCGCGGGGAACTACGTCTTTTTATTCTTATACTTGATTACATTAATAATCAAACCTCCAGTAGTAGGCTAAATCGTCCGGACACGACTGATAAATTCCCGTCGATAAATACCATCCCAAACGGTTACGGTTATTTTTCGTACCTTTGCGGACTGATAGAAACCAATTAGAAGAAAATATGAGTGAAATTGCAAATTGTCCGGTTTGCCGGATGGATAATACTTACTTTGATGGTATGTTAAACATTTGCCCGGATTGCGGACATGAGTGGACAGATGACGAGGCAAACGAAGCAGTTGCCAAAGATAGTAACGGCGCCGTACTGGCCGATGGCGATAGCGTAACAGTTATCAAAGACCTGAAGGTAAAAGGTTCGTCGATGGTAATTAAACGGGGTACAAAAGTAAAGAGTATCCGCCTGACTGATAACCCGGAGGAGGTTGATTGTAAAATAGATGGGAGCAGTATTGTTTTGAAGACCTGCTTCCTGAAAAAGTAAGATATAATTTTTCTCTTTTTCTTTAACGGTAACTTGTCTGGGATAGCTACGACAGGTTACCGTTAATTTTTTGATATCCCGTATAGGGATGGATATGCCGTCGTTGTATCTCCGGAGTTACAGAATTACACCATATACCGTTTCAACTGTTCCAGTATAACTGCTTTATCCATTACGCCTGAGCCACGCCATACCGATTCGCCATTGCTGAAGATCATAAACGTAGGGACTGAACGGATCTGGTACTTTTCCGCTAATTCTTCATTTTTATCAATATCAACTTTTAAGACCCGGGCACTTCCCTGCACTTCACCGGCAATCTCTTCTACAACCGGACCCATTACTTTACACGGACCACACCAGGTGGCATGAAAATCAACCAGTACAGGCTGTTTTTCATTCAGGATATCATCAAAACTTTCCATTGTTTTTACTTCTTTTTTAGTTAAACACTTTTTCCCGGCCAATGCCGGGTATACATTCTTATCTAATAACAAGTAGAATACTTTAAGAGTTGTAAGGGTATAAAAAGAGTACTTTCCTTTTAATCGAATTGCCTTCTGATTTGTTACTTGTTATATGATATATCCTAATTAAAGCAGAAATATGGAAAGTTACAAATTGAATAACGGCCATATGATCCCGGTTATCGGGTTCGGTACATGGCAGATGGAAGAGGGGCCACAAACCCAGGTAAGTGTTCAGGAAGCGATTGAAGCCGGCTACCGGCATATCGATACGGCTGCGGTTTACGGGAATGAGAAAAGTGTAGGATTAGCTATTGCTGCCAGTGGTGTTCCGCGGGAGGAGCTGTTCGTTACCACCAAAGTATTTAATAACGACCGGGGGTACGATCAAACCCTGCATGCTTTCGACCAGTCGCTGGAACGGCTGGCTATGGAGTATGTAGATCTCTACCTGATCCATTGGCCTGCCCGCGGTGAAGCTGGTGCAAAAGTAAACTACGATACCTGGCGGGCACTCGAAAAGGTGTATAAAGAGGGACGTGCCAAAGCGATCGGAGTCAGTAATTTCCTTCCCCACCACCTGGAGCCATTGATGGAAAAAGCAACTATCATGCCTATGGCCGACCAGATCGAGCATCATCCCGGTTATAACCAACAGGAAACGGTTGACTTCTGCCATAAACATAACATTGTAGTAGAGGCCTGGAGCCCGTTGGGAACCGGACGTGTGCTGGCCAGCCAAGAGTTGCAGGAGATTGCCGGACGATATGAGAAGTCGGTTGCCCAGCTATGTATCCGCTGGTGCCTGCAGGGAGGTACCTTGCCCCTGCCCAAGTCGACAAACAACGAACGGATCAGGGAAAACCTGGAGGTGTTCGACTTTACGATCACCCCGGAGGATATGAAAACGATCAATAACCTGCCTGCTTTTGGAAGCTCAGGACTGCATCCCGACAAAATAAATTTCTGATAAGGGAGATAAATAAGACGAACATATATGGATACTAATCATCAAGCATTCCGGAGTTTACTGATGGCCGGCCATCAGTTTATAGCCGACTGTGGGGAACATGTTTACAAGCTCAATTTTATTTCGGACAACCAGTTGGCGATCGAAGTAATTAAGGGGAAAGGAATAGATCTGGTGGTAGACTTTGCACATGTCGTTGTACGTCCGAACGTGTACCTGCTTACCTGGCAGGAGGAGGACAAGACAACCGTTTCCCAACTGGCAGATTTCGAACAGGAGCAGGTATATGCTTATATCACCCGCCCCGGCCAGACCTTCCACAAGTTGAAAGGTAGCTTAAAGCCGGTAAAGCCGGGTAGCTTCCGGATACACAGCCTGCGTGCACACCAGCAGGAGAACATCGCCATCGTAACCGAATTCCTCGACCGGGCTTTTAATAAAAATGATCCCGAAGGGGCTACCCGGTTACTTTCCGACACCTATAAACAGCATAATCCCTATATGCCCGATGGTGCCGGAGGTATCTCTTATTGCCTGGGCAAATTCTATCGGCACATTCCTAAACTAGGCTGGAAGATCAAGCATGTATTTACCGACTGGGATTATGTGATTGTCCATTCCGAATATGACCGCGACGTTCCTTATTCTACCATCGATATATTCCGGCTGGAAGCGGGTAAAATAGAGGAACACTGGGAAGTTTCACAAAAGATCCTGCCGCTTGAAAAGGCTGCCAATAAGAATACCATGTTCTGATAGGCTTTAACTTTTCATATCAGCAAGTGTTTATAAAGAATATAAGTAAACAATTTATAAAGATTTCAAATTAAAATTGTAGTAAGATGAAGAAAATAATTGCAGCAGTAATTTGTCTTTTTACCATCCAGTTATCTGCACAGGCAGATGATAAACGGATTCAGTACAACCAGTTGCCTTCGAATGCACGCGAGTTTATCGAAGAGCATTATAAAGATGCAAAAGTACAGGAAGTAATAGAAGACGATGAATGGATGGGAATGGATAAAAGCTATGAAGTCCGTTTTACAAACGGCGATAAGATTGAGTTCAACAGCAAGGGTGAATGGGAAGATATGAAAAAGAAGAATGGTACCATTCCTGAACACCTGGTGCCTGCACAGATCAACACCTATGTAAACTAACACGAATCAGGTGCTAAAGTAACACGCGTAGATAAAGGCTACCGTAAATACAAAGTGCACCTGGATAATGGTAAGGAGCTTATTTTCGATAAGAATTATAAGTTCCGCAGGTACGACGATTAACAGGTACATTGGATATTTTCGAACACGGAGACACAGAGATACGGAGGTAATTTTATCAACTAAAAATAAAAACTCCGTGTCTCTGTGTCTCCGTGTTTGTTATTTATATTAACACTTTTACATACCATAAGGAATATTATGTAATTTTGATGCCACTGCCCCGTTAAGATGCGACCGGAAGATACCTATTCACCCCTTTGTTTTACCGGACAGTCAGTTTAATATAAGATGTTTTTATTCAGGGATTGAACCATACTACTAAAATGAAAATCAGATTAGCAAAGAGAATGTCGGGCCTCAGGGCTTCTGAGATCAGGGAGATACTGAAAGTAACCGAACGTCCGGAGGTCATATCGTTTGCCGGCGGGTTACCCACACCGGAATTGTTTCCTGTGGAGGCTATCAAAGAGGTAAACCGCCTCGTACTGGAAGAGGCTGGTACAAAAGCACTGCAATATACTACGACCGAAGGTTTTCCGCCACTACGCAAATGGATAGCCGAACGGATGAACAAACAGTTAGGAACCCACTTGGATCCCGATCATATCCTGATCACCCACGGTTCGCAACAGGCATTAGGCCTGTCGGGAAAGGTTTTTCTCGATGAGGGAGATGTAGTATTGTGCGAAAGCCCTACTTACCTGGCTGCAATCAGTGCATTCCGTGCATACGGTTGTGAGTTTATTGAAATACCTACCGACGAGGAGGGAATGGATATCGAAGCACTGGAAAAGATTGTTACCACCAACGATAAAGTAAAAGCCGTATATGTGATACCCGATTTCCAGAATCCTACCGGACGTACCTGGAGCTTGGAACGGAGAAAGCAACTGGCTGCTGCTTCCAGGAAATATGGCTTTGTGGTAATTGAAGATAATCCGTATGGAGAGCTGCGTTTTGAGGGTGAGTTCCTGCCTGCGGTAAAAGCGTTTGATACGGAAGGGAATATCCTATGCACCGGAACCTTTTCGAAAATATTCTGTCCCGGTTACCGGATCGGCTGGATTGCAGGCGACAAAGAGCTGATCCGCAAATATGTACTGGCTAAACAGGGTACCGACCTGCAATGCAATACCATTGCCCAGATGGAAATTGCCAAATACCTGGAGCTGTATAATATCGACGAACATATTGACAAAATAAGGGAAACCTACCGCATCCGCCGCGACCTTGCAATCCGTACGATGGAGCAATACTTCCCAGAAGGTGTTACGTTTACCCGGCCCGAAGGGGGATTGTTTGCCTGGATTGAGTTACCGGCGCATATCAATGCAAGGGAGGTATTGGAAAAGAGTTTAGAAGAAAATATTGCCTTTGTACCGGGGGGGGGATCGTTCTTCCCGAATGGCGGGCATGAAAATACCTTCCGCATTAACTTCTCTAATATGCCTGAGGCGCGTATCGAAGAGGGACTGCAACGGTTGGGTAAGGTGTTGGAAGGATTTATATAAAATAGTTGCTTTTTCCTGGTATATGCAACTCACCGGATAGCCCGGTTATTGTATAGAAATACAGGTAAAAGAAAGAACTATGGCACTTACATACGATCCGGAGCTGGCTCCCCTATTGAACCGTATGCGGAAAGCGTGGGAAAAGCAATTAAAAACAGGGAAAGGAGACCTATCAGGAGTAGGCCGGTTACTGACGGATAGTGCAGATACGCCGCAATCCGGTGCGGACTTCCCAGCCAAAGAGGTTTCGTGTAACAAGGTTACCACATTCAGTTCAGACGGTATGCCGGTTACGATGCATTGGTATACACCTGCCCCACAGGATAGCTCCGGCGCTGCCGTACTCTATTTGCATGGGAGTGGGCTGGCCGCTCCGGCCACCCTATACGATAACCTACTCTTACGATATGTAGGTGCCACCAACGTCCCTTTCCTGCATGTAGCCTACCGGATAGCCCCTGAGTTGCCTTATCCGGCTGCGATTGAAGATAGTTTTGCTGCACTGGAATGGTTAGTGGAACATGCCACTAACTATAATATTGACCCGGAGCGGATTGCCGTAATGGGCAATAGTGCAGGCGGAGGCCTGGCTGCTTCAGTAGCTTTAAAAGCGCGGGACTGGGGTATCCCATTAAAAAAGCAAATCCTTATCTACCCTATACTCAATAACCATACAGGTATTCCCGACCCGGCGCTACAGTCGTTGGTTGCCTGGGAGTATGCCTGGTATGCGACTGCCTGGCAAGGTTACCTGGGTAAATATGCATTTACGGAAGCGTTGCCTCCTTATGCAGTACCGGCACAAGCCGATAACCTAAAAGATCTTCCTCCAGCTTATATCGAGGTGGGCGACCTGGATATTTTTCGTGATCAAACCATCCGGTATGCAGGCAGACTTGCCCGGAGCGGCAGCAATATAGAACTGCAGGTACGCCCCGGTTGCCCCCATGGATTTGAATGGATTTGATAGGTTGCCGGTAAAGGTGGAAGTGACCGGACGGGCTTTTGCCGACCGGTTCAGAGTGATCTCTTCCCTTTAACCCGTTCTCCCTTTATCCTAACATTTCGAGGATGATCTTTCCGTGGCGAATCTCTTTCCCACGTGTATTCTGGTGCAGGAACGTTTCCCAGGCTGTAACCACCTCTTCCAGCGGATAGGTTTGTGCCACATCGCAGATGACCTGCCCTGCAATAATCAGTTCCGATATTTATTGCAGGTCCTTCCTGCTGGGTTCGACCAGCATCGGGATAGCGATGACACCGTATTTCTCTGCCTGTTGCGGATCTACTATCCCAACGGTGGTAACCAGATGTCCTCCTTTTTTAAGCACACCATAGGATTTTTGCTGGGTATCCCCTCCTACCAGGTCGAATACGACATCCATATCCCTGGCAACCGTAGTAAAATCGGTTGAATGATAATCGATTACCACATCTGCTTCCAGGGATTGCACAAACGACATATCGCCTGCCGAAGAGGTGGCATATACGGTCGCACCGGTCGCATGGGCAAATTGTACGGCAAACATTCCTACAGCACCTGTACCACCGTGAACGAGTACCCGTTGCCCGGTCTGTAACCCGGCATGTGTGAAAAGTCCCTGCCAGGCGGTAAGCCCTACATGCGGAACCGAAGCAGCCTCGGCTACAGAAAGTGTGTGTGGAATCCTTACCAATTGGTCCGGGTCGGCCACCATATACCCGGCATACGAGCTGCCAAGGCATTTGAAGTAGACCCTTTCGCCGGGTTTAAAATCTTTTACATGGTCGCCTACCATATCTATTATGCCTGCACAATCGAAACCGGGTATCCATGGAAACTGAAGGGGCATATTTCCCTGTTTTTCCCGGATATCATCAGTACTTCCAGGTGGTTTACCGAGGTGGCTTCTACTTTTAGCAGTACCTGGTGTTTATCAAACGCAGGCACAGGCACCTCTTCATGCCGCAAGGCGTCGGTTGATCCGTAATTGTATACGCGGATTGCTTTCATCTGTTTTTCTATTTATTATTACTGGTAATATAACAAATAGAAAGAGAGATGGTTAATTACAGGCAATGGTGGCCGGAAGATTTAGCATATGAATCATAATGTGATTATCAATCCTGGGAAAAGTAAAAACAAACGGATTCAGTTCCCCGCGAAGGCGGGGACCGCATTAGAACTGTCTATTTAAGTATTAAAAATAGAAAAATACGGTCTGCTTTAATGCGATCCCCGCTTTCGCGGGGAACAGGAAGTGTTCTAATCTGTACACCTTTACATATTTATAAAATCTGATCCGGAGATCCCCTTTGACAATAAAGAACATTCCGAGCAGGATAAAAAGCTCAGGGATAAAGAAAATCCTTATCCCTGAGCACCGTGTTTACTTTATTAACTTTATAGAATGTTATGCAAATGAACTACCGATAATATCCAATAGTTCGGTTGTAATGTTTTGTTGCCGTAGTTTGTTGTAAGTAAGTTTCAGTTCCTCATGCAGTTCGTCGGCATTTTCGGTTGCCAACTGCATGGCAATGGTTCGTGCTGCGTGTTCGGAGGTATGGTTGTTGAGCAATATACTAAAGAAACGACCATGCAATGAACGAATGGCCAACTCTTCAATGAGCTCTTCTTTGGAGGGTTCGAATATGTAATCGGCTTCGGTAAAAGCGTTCTTACTACCCGCTTCTTCCGGGAAATGATAAGGCAGGAACTGTTCTCTTTCAATTACCTGTCTGGAGATACTCAGGAAATGGTAATACACCAGTTCGACCTTTTTATAAGTACCTGCCTGGTATTGCTGAAGCAAGGATAATACTTCCTATACTGCATTGGCAAAGGTTGCTTTATCGGCCAGTTTATCTTTCTCTACCCCCCAGCCTGACGCGATCTCATATCCTTCTTTGGTAAGTACTTCACGTATCTTACGTCCTATCGGCAGGAATACGAGCGCTTCGCCGGGGTACCGGACAGGCAACGTGTGCATAAACTTTGCCATATTAGCATTGAAGGCTCCGCACATACCACTATTGGAAGAGAGGATCACGATAGCCGTTTTGCCTTTACCGGTACTTCGCATAAAGGGCAACCGGAGATCCAATTCGCCGGGATGGAGTTTACCCAGCATCGTATCAACAGCCTGGTTGTACAGCAATGCATGGTCGAGCTGCAAATGCGATTGATGCAGTTTGGCAGACGAGATCATCTGGCGTGCCTGTGTGATCTTCCGGGTACTTTCAACCGATAGGATCCGTCGTTTTACCTCTTTTAATGATGCCATACGGGTTATTGTTTATACTGTTGACTTACAGTTACAGCCGTTTTCTCCAGAATTGCTTCTATTTCCGGGTTGATAATTCCTTTGTCCAGGGGTGCCAGCACGGTGTCGGCAGCATGGATATGAAGTTCTTCCAGGAACAGGGTTTCAAATTCACTTACTTTTTCTATCAGTACATACCGCAACAGGCCGTGTGTTCCACAATAAAGGATAGCGATCTGTTCGCCAACCGAAAGGGGTTGGTACTGGCCCTGTATAAGGAGTCGGGTATTTTTGCGTCCTTTATCAATTACCTGTTCGGTTACGGCATCCATTTCACCACCGAAACGGGTGAAGGCTTCCAGCTCGCGGTACTGTGCCTGTTCGATCTTTAGGGTACCTGCCACCTTCTTCATCGCCGGCACCTGTGCATTACCCCCCACACGGGATACGGAAATACCGATATTGATGGCCGGACGGACGCCCTGGTTAAACAGGTCGGTATCGAGGAAGATCTGTCCGTCGGTAATGGAGATTACATTCGTAGGGATATAGGCCGATATGTCTCCTGCCTGTGTTTCGATCATGGGCAGGGCAGTGAGTGAGCCCCCTCCTTTTACCCGGTCTTTCAGCACTTCGGGCAGGTCGTTCATCTGGCGTGCAATATCATCCTGGTTAATGATTTTGGCGGCGCGTTCGAGCAAGCGGGAGTGCAGATAGAAGATATCGCCCGAATAAGCTTCACGGCCGGACGGGCGGTGCAGGATCAGGGATACTTCGCGGTAGGCTACGGCCTGTTTGGAAAGGTCGTCGTACACCACCAGTGCGTGGCGGCCGGTATCACGGAAATATTCTCCGATAGCGGCTCCGGCAAAAGGTGCAAAGTATTGTATGGCAGCCGGGTCGGCTGAGGTAGACATCACCACGGTGGTATAGTCCATGGCTCCCTTTTCACGCAGCGTATCTACCAGCGAGGCTACGGTTGAAGCTTTCTGACCGATGGCTACATAGATACAGTACACCGGGTCGCCATTCTCATATCCTTTCCGCTGGTTGATAATCGTATCAATAGCAATAGAGGTTTTCCCGGTCTGGCAGTCGCCAATAATCAGCTCACGCTGGCCTCGGCCGATAGGGATCATCGAGTCGATCGCTTTCAGCCCTGTTTGCAGCGGCTCTTTTACAGGCTGGCGGAAAATGACGCCGGGTGCTTTCCGTTCCAGGTGCATCGGGATGCGTTCGCCGGTAATAATCCCCTGTCCGTCGAGCGGTTCACCCAGCGGGCTGATTACACGCCCGATCAAACCTTCACCTACCGGGATAGAGGCGATCTGTCCGGTACGTTTTGCCGTATCGCCTTCTTTGATCTGTTCGGACGAGCCCAGTAATACAGCCCCTACATTATCTTCTTCGAGGTTCATCACAATGGCTTTTATCCCATTGTCGAACTCAAGCAGCTCGTTCGATTCGGCATTCTTCAACCCGAAGATGCGTACTACACCGTCGCTTACCTGGATTACTTTCCCTACCTCTTCGAGCAGCAGGTCGGTCTCCATATTGTCAAGCAGGTCTAAGATCACATCCGATATCTCACTTACTTTTATATTTTCAGACATACTCCAATCAATTGTTCATTTTTTTCAAATAAGTCATTCTTTATCCTTCGCAGGCTGGAATTCACGCTTGCATCGTACCGGTAGGTATCCCAGGTCATGATATATCCACCGATAATCTCCAGCTTCACCAGGTTCTGCATTAGGATCTTCCGGTGGGTACGATCTTCGATCCGGCTGGTCATACGCTTCATGGTGGTTTCATCTATCGGAACGGCTGTTATTAGCTCTACCTCCACAATTCCATGTTCCTGCAGGTACAGGTGCTGGTAGTTCAGCAGGATAGAGGAAAGCATTTCACCCCGTTTGTTACGGATAATGAGTTGGATAAAGTTACTGAAAACTTCATCCAGCCGGAAACCGATGGCTGCATGTATCAGCTCTTTCTTTTTGTCCAGCGGCAATACCGGGTTCGACAGTGCCTCTTTAATAGCCGGGTATTTACCCAGGTTGCTGAGGAGCGTAGTGGCATTTTCAAACAATACCTCTTCCCTCCCCCCCGTTGCCTGCCATACAGGAGGAGGGCCCGGGCATAACGCAGAATAATTACTCCACTATTCATCAGCTTTGTCGGTTAGTTTAAGTTCTTCGTCAAGCAAACGGTCTATCAGCTCCTGCTGTTTCCGGTTTGTATTTAACTCTTCACTAATGGCTTTACCCGCTATTTTTACCGATATATCCACCAGTTGGTGGCGCAATTCACCGATCGCCCTTTGTTTATACTCATTGATATCGGTTTGAGCGCGTTCTTTTACTTTGCGAACTTCGGCTTCTGCCTGCTGACGGGCGTCGGCAATAATCTGTTTTTTACTTCCACTGCCTCTGCCACCATGCTGTTATATTCCTTATTTGCCTTTTCGCGTATCTGTTCGGCCTCTCTATTAATTCCGGCAAGGCGTTCTTCTGCTTCACGGGCAGCTTCCAGTGAGTGCAGGATATAATTGCTCCTGTTCTCGATAGCGCCGGTTATGACGGGAAACGCAAACTTTGCCAGAATGAAAAACACGATCCCAAACGACAAGGTCATCCAGAATAATAATCCTATATCAGGAATTAACAGTGACATACTCTTTCAGTTTTTTTAAATGGCCAGGAAACAAACTACCACAGCGAAAAGGGCTACCCCTTCGATCAGGGCGGCTACAATAATAAGGTTCATACGGATATTATCGGCTGCTTCGGGCTGGCGGGCAATAGCATCCATAGCCGACGAACCGATTTTACTGATTCCATATGCTGCCCCGATAGCTGTAAGGGCTGCTGCAATTGTTGCACCTACTGTTGCGATACCTGCTCCGGCTGTAGCCGCTAATAATGTTGTAAGCAACATACGCTTAATTATTTCGTTAGTATTAAAATTATATTATTTCTTATGGTGTGAATGCTTTACCCTGGCAGCCCCGATAAAGACAGCCGACAATAAGGTAAAGATGTATGCCTGGATGAAGGCAATCAGTATCTCTACAAAATTCATAAAGATCGTAAAGAGTACCGATACCACAGTAAGCCCGGCATTGATTGCCGCTCCCATAGAGGTGATAACAAATATGAGGCAAACCAAACCGAGTATAATCGAGTGTCCTGCCATTATATTGGCAAACAGACGGATCATCAGGGCAAAGGGTTTGGTAAATATTCCGAATAGTTCGATGGCCGGCATCAACGGTACGGGGACTTTAAGCCATATAGGTACTTCGGGCCATAAAATCTCCTCCCAGTATTCTTTGGTACCAAAAATATTTACTGTAAAGAAGGTACATAAAGCCAATACTATTGTTACGGCAATATTGCCGGTGGTATTCGCTCCTCCCGGAAAAAAGGGAACCAATCCCATCAGGTTATTAATCAGGATAAAAAAGAAGGCAGTCAGCAGATACGGGCTAAACTTCCTGTAATCTTCCCCGACACAAGGTTTTATTACTTCGTCCTGAACAGTTGTAATGACTACTTCCAAGGCACCTTTCAGACCACGTGAAGGCATTAAAGGATCTTTGCGGTAAGCATTCACCAAGGGAAGCACAAACAATAACAATACGATACTGTTAATTATAAGTGCAAGCGCATTCTTGGTTAACGACAGGTCCAGCAACGGCCGTACCTCTCCGCCGGAGTCATCCCTCTCCACCACTTTGCCCGCATATTCGCCTTCGTGGGTAATATAGAAACCTTTCCATTCGGCATGATGAGCCAGCCGGGCAGAAGAGAAAACATGGAATCCGCTATTCCTTCCTATCACAATAACGGGTAGGTGAAGGGCAATCTCCTTATCTCCTATGTTACAAAAATGCCATTCGTATGCGTCGGCCAGATGTTCAAACACAAGTTCTTTTACATTGATCTCTCCATCCTGACCGGAGCCGGCAGCCGATACAGGCAAAGCCAGCAACGCCCATAAGCATAGTATGTATTTTATATACTTCATGTCAGCTCTTCATTTTTCTACGGTTTAACCGCTTGTTGTACAGGTAATAAATATATATTTCCAGGATAGAGAAGATTATAAAGTTACCCATCAGGGAAATTCCAAAAGCGATTTTAGCTTCTCCCCCAAGCATGACATACAGAACCAGCAGGAAAAGGGTTGCCACAAACTTTATTACCTTTCCCAGCATATATACATTCAAAAGCTTGTCAGGATTGATAGTCCGGCAACGGTCCAGGGCATAATTGAGCAATAAGCCGGCCAGCCAGTAAAAAACACCAATCTCCGGAAAAACTCATAATGATCTTCCGGAACAGCAAAATGTAATACGACTGCACCCAATACGGCTACAGCCAGGTATACCAATGTGAGCAACAGGAACATCCGTAATTTAAGCCTTATTAATGATAGCCTCATTTTTATCTGTTTAGTCGGTTATTACCACAATTCTGTTGGAAAGGACCTCCACTACTCCACCGGTTATATCAATGGTATACAGAGTATTATCCTTTTCATATTTTACCTGTCCTTTAGCCAGTACCGACATCAGGGGGCCATGGTTATGCAGTACCGTAAAAGGCGTAACCATACCCGGAAGGTATACTTTGGTAACTTCGCCCAGCACCTGTGAATGTTGCGGAGTAGTAATGATCAGTTCCATATTACCAGCTCTTTATTTGGTTGCATCTTCCTGCATTTTCTTTCCTTTTTCGATCGCATCTTCAATCGTCCCGACATTGAGGAAGGCCTGTTCGGGCAGGTAGTCTACCTCACCATCCAGGATCATTTTGAAACCACGGATCGTATCTTCTATATCTACCACTACTCCTTTTACACCGGAAAATTGTTCGGCTACCGTAAAAGGTTGCGAAAGGAACCGCTGTACGCGGCGGGCCCGGTTTACAACCAGGCGGTCTTCATCCGAAAGCTCCTCCATACCCAGGATAGAGATAATATCCTGTAGCTCTTTATTCCGTTGCAGGATTTGTTTTACCCGTTGTGCCGTCTGGTAATGTTCTTCACCTACCACCAGCGGGTCGAGTATACGGGAAGTCGAATCTAACGGATCTACCGCCGGATAGATACCCAGCTCAGATATCTTACGGCTTAGTACGGTAGTGGCATCCAGGTGGGTAAAGGTGGTTGCCGGAGCCGGGTCGGTAAGGTCGTCGGCAGGTACATATACAGCCTGCACCGACGTGATCGAACCATATTTGGTAGAGGTGATACGCTCCTGCATCGCTCCCATTTCAGAAGCCAGCGTAGGCTGGTATCCTACGGCCGACGGCATACGTCCAAGCAAAGCCGAAACCTCGGCGCCAGCCTGGGTGAAACGGAATATATTATCTATAAAGAACAGGATATCTTTCTGGCGGCTGTCGTCGCTGTTATCGCGGAAAGATTCGGCAATGGTCAGTCCGGAAAGGGCTACCGACAAACGGGCGCCGGGCGGTTCATTCATCTGCCCGAATACCAGGGTTGCCTGCGATTTGGCCACTTCCTTATAGTCTACCTTGGAAAGATCCCAATCGCCGGCTTCCATACTTTTCTTAAATTCCTCGCCATACCGTATGACGCCGCTTTCAATCATCTCACGCAGCAGGTCGTTCCCTTCGCGGGTACGTTCGCCTACACCGGCAAATACGGAATAGCCATTATGTTTTTGGCAATATTATTGATCAGCTCCATAATAAGCACCGTTTTCCCTACCCCGGCCCCTCCGAACAGGCCGATCTTGCCTCCCTTGGCATAGGGTTCCAATAGGTCAATCACTTTAATGCCGGTATAGAGTACTTCGCGTTTGGTGATCAGGTCTTCAAATTTGGGTAGCTCACGGTGGATCGGATAGCTTACATCTTTTTTGAGTGTAGTCATACCATCAATCCCTTCTCCCACCACATTCAGTAACCGGCCTTTTACCTGGTTACCGGCAGGGATGGTAATGGCCGAGCCGGTGGCATATACCTCCATGCCCCTGCGCAGGCTGTCGGTACTATCCATAGCGATGGTACGTACGATATGTTCGCCTATATGTTGTTGTACTTCAAGAACCAATATGGAGCTACCGGTACATTTTACTTCCAATGCATCATGAATACGTGGCAAGCCTCTGTTATCTTCACCTTCCTGGTCAAAACGGACATCGACAACGGGGCCGATCATCTGGGTGATATACCCCTTTATGCAGTTTTTCTCAATAATACCATCCATTGATTTTATTTATAAAATTTACGTTCAAATATAGAGAAAAAAAAATTACAGATAAAAGTCGTAAACTAATTTATCCTATAAAAAGGCCAATTTATACACAAAAAGAACAGCTATTGACCCAGTTGTTTTGTAAACCTTCTCTTTCTCCCTACTGTTTTGTAATTAACGATAAACAAAATATATATGGCAATCAGAGAAAAACTAATAGAACTAGCTGGTGTTCAGGAAGAGATATGTATCACTATTTCCCTGAATACACACCGTATCTACCCGGATAGGGCAGTCGATCCCATCTTACTGAAAGACCTTATCAAGGAAGCTTCCAACCGTTTAAAAGATGAATACGAAAAAAAGAATAACCTCTTTACTGGAGAAACTAAAAAAGATACCGGAAAAGATTGATGAGAACCACAACCTGGAGAGCCTTCATATATTCCTTTCCGACCCAATGGAAGAAGTTATTAAAATTACCTGGCCAATCGCAGCCAACCGGGTATATATAGATAATTATTTTGACCTGCGTGCAATCCTGAAAGCTTATAACCGTATAAGTGAATATATGATTATGGTATTATCGCAGGGAGGGGTGCAATTGTACCATGCCATGAATGATACGGTACTGGAGGAAATAACCGGCAATGGTTTCCCCATACCGGAGACTCCTTTTTATCCTGCCAATATGGAAGAGCGCAGCAATGCTCCCCATATAGATAATATGATAAAGGAGTATTTTAACCGGGTGGATAAAGCCCTGGTACATGTACATAACCTGAACCACCTGGATTGTGTGGTAGTATGCACGGAAGATAATTACACTAAATTACTGGAGATTGCGGATGTACCGGAGGTATATATCGGCCATGCGGCCATTGATTATAACCATACGGAGACCCATCAACTGGTTAAACAAACCTGGCCTATCGTAAAAGAGTTGCAGCGTAAAAAACGGCAGGCGGCTATAGAAGAGGTAAAAGAAGCTGTCTCGCAAGCGAATGTTTTAACCGACCTACAAGAAATTTACCAGGCAGCAATCGATGGCCGGGGTGATTTGCTGATCGTATATGAAAACTTTTCCCAACCGGTAAAAAATGCTTGATGAGCGTACGTTTGAACTGGCAGACGAGCCGGATGCCCCGGGTGTGAATGACGATATTACAGGGGATATCATACGGGAAGTGTTCCTGAAGCAGGGACGGGTAGTATTTACCTGTAGTGATGAGATTAAAGAGCTAGGCAATATTGTATTGAAGACACGGTATTAAAAGCGGTTATAATTTAATGATTATCCGCATAATGTCCGTTGATTTATTGAACATCATATGAATGT
>JAJPZJ010000093.1 GCA_021204405.1 Tannerellaceae bacterium
AAACATTCATATGATGTTCAATAAATCAACGGACATTATGCGGATAATCATTTTAGATTAATGTGATTTTCTCCGGCCAATATATATAATTTCTATGGATGAAAGCCTAAAAGAGTTTTAATTTGCAATAAAAATACATTTGTCCCTTTAATTTGTAAGGAATGGAGGTTCTATCGGACTATTTTCCTAATCTGTTAAGTGCTGTAAATTATAGTGGTGTTAGTTCGCCGCGCAGGCGGGGATCGCACCTGTACAGGCAGAAAGCATCTTTTTTATATTTGAAACAGCCATCTTTTTGCGGTTCCCGCCTGTGCGGGGAACTGAACCTTTAAAACATTCTGTTGTTTTATTTACATAATTGAAATTTAATAAACACACAAGCTTATGAACTCCTTTTTCAGATTTCTATTCCCGATGCATCCGTCCGGAACAAGGGCTTCTCTTTTTCTGTTGGCATGCAGGATCTTTTTCGGGTTACTTTTAGTGTCGCATGGTATTCAGAAGTTGCAGGCGTATGCCGAGTTGTCGAATACTTTTCCTGATCCGCTGGGAGTAGGTAGTAAGTTCTCGCTTACATTGGCCATTATGGCGGAACTGGTTTGCT
This sequence comes from Tannerellaceae bacterium, assembly GCA_021204405.1. Lineage (GTDB taxonomy): Bacteria > Bacteroidota > Bacteroidia > Bacteroidales > Tannerellaceae > JAJPZJ01. The sequence goes on from JAJPZJ010000093.1 coordinate 605, forward strand.
CGTTAGGTTTTATTTTTGGTGCGCTATACCGGTTGTGCCTGATCCCGATGGCATTTACAATGACTGTGGCCTGCTTTGTGATCCATGCAACCGACCCGTTTTCAGAAAAAGAATTGCCTTTTGTATACCTGAGTGTCTTTATCCTGCTTTTTATTGCAGGGCCGGGTAAATTTGCGATTGACCGGTTTATTGCTGTCTATTTTGATAAAAAACAGATGAGATAGACGAGCATATCTGACGGAGGCGGGGCTATTTATTTTCTTTCCCTGTTATTTTCAATAGATTATTTTTTAACTTTGGAAATTCTCAGTTTAAATTGATCTATATACCTTAAAAGAAAATGACCATGAAAGAAAGCACTAAAAAAAGGAATTTCCCGCCGGGATTTCCTTAGTTATTCAGCTTTAGGATTAGCCGGACTTATCATCTTACCCAGTTGGGCTATGAATGGGGTGCGGGTGGCTCCCAGCGACCACGTTGTGCTGGGATTTATTGGCCTGGGCCAACAGGCTTTATCCGATTTTGCCGGTTTCGCCAGTTGCCCCGGTGTGCAGGTGGCCGCTTGTAGTGATGTGGATACCCTAAAGATGGAACGCTTCAAACGGCGTATCCAAAACTGGCAGACAGCTAAAGGGATGGCTGCCCGTTGCGATACCTATGAGTTTTACGAAAAAATGCTGGAAAGAAAGGATATTGATGCCATCGAAGTGGCTGCTCCCGACCATTGGCATGCGCTGAATACGATTCATTCCTGCCAGGCCGGAAAAGATGTCTATTGCCAGAAACCGCTTGCTTTTACAATCGCCGAAGGGTTAGCTATGGTAAAAGCCGTGCGTAGTAATAAGCGTGTGTTACAGGTAGGTAGCCAGCAACGTTCCAGTCCGGAATTTCAGAAAGCCATCCAATTGGTACAAAGTGGTGCCATAGGGCATATGGAGAAAATCTATGCACGCGTAGGGGAACCTCCCAAACCGTTTGACCTCCCTGAAATGGCTGTGCCTGCCAATCTGAATTTTAACCAGTGGATGGGACCATTAAATGATCCGAAGATTCATTATCACCCCGACCTGTGCCCACCTATTTCTATAGACCCGGAAGTAAATGAACAATTATGGGGAGCATGGCGCTGGTACCAGGAGGTAGGTAATGGATATACGGCCGATTGGGGAGCCCATATGTTTGATATTGCCCAGGCGGCCATCGGGATGGATGGTTCGGGCCCGGTAGAATTTATACCCCAGGGATATAACGGTGCACCGTATGCAGCCATGAAATATGCCAATGGTATTGTGATGACCGAGCAACCTTACCTGGAAGATAATCCCAGCGCACAGGGTATCAAATTTATCGGGACAAAGGGTTGGATAGAGGTAGGACATGGCTACCTGGCCTGTTCGGATGCTTCTAAAGTACCGGCAGAGTTAGCCGGGCAGCGGCCTCTTATTCCGGAACAGTGGACAGCCTATTGGGAAGAAAGGAAGAAAGAGGAAGAAAAAAACAGGAAGAAAAAGGATAATAAACAGGAAAATAAGGGAGGTATGGCAGGCGATTATGAAACCAGTTCGCCTCATATGCAAAACTTTATAGATTGTGTCCGTTCACGTGAAAATCCTATTGCCCCTGTAGAGGTTGGGTGTAGTACCAATACATTGTGTTGCCTGGCTAATATTGCCCGCGAACTGAACCGTTCGGTTAAATGGAATCCGGCAACGCTGAGTTTTGTAAATGATAAGGAGGCTGCTTCCCACCGCCTGTATTGGTATGAGTACCGTAATCCTTATAAATTACCCTATTTCTGCAAATGATATTTTATACGTCCCGGAAGGATGGCTTCCAAAGGGATTACATAGGAATAATTGCGGGATCTGTATCCCGCGGTTATTTGTTCCTCTTCTTCAAAGACAGCATTTATTGTTATCTTGCAGGTAGGCAGGATGTCCAAACTTTTTCATACCTTTGTTTTATTAACTAATGCTCAGGACTATGGAGTGGAAGAAACGAAAAATAGAGGATGTCCCTTTTCAGGAAATCCGTGAAATTGAAAAATATGGTTCCTATTATTCTGAGAGCCGTTTATGGAAGAAAATAAAACGGATCGCCAAAAGGGTAGGAGGAACCGTACTAAAACCTGCCTTGTTGCTTTATTATCTTTTGCAGGACGAAAAAGTTCCGGTTCATCATAAAGCCTATACCGTAGGAGCATTAGGCTATTTCATTATGCCTTTCGACCTGATCCCCGACCATTTGCTTCCCGTCATTGGCTTTGCCGACGATGTTGCTCTGATGGCCTTTGTCCTGAAGTTAGTAGAAGATAGCATCACGCCCGAGATCGAAGCCCGTGCAACCGAAAAGCTTAATAGCATCCTGCATACAAACGTTATCTGATTCCCGCTGGGAATGTAAGCAATAGCCCTGGGCTATTGCTTAAACTCTTTCAGGGTTATGCAAAACACCAATGTTCATAAAAGCTTAACAAGCCTGATGTGCATAGGTTTTTATCCCTTTACAGATTTGATGGGCTTACAATAACAGACTTACATCCCAATTGGGAATTTTATCTTCTCCCACCTCCGGGAGCCCTGAAAATACCGTATCCGGAAAATGTTTTTGTAAATATTGCGCCAGATAGTTGAAGGTATTGGCATGAATAAGTTTGTCGGTATGCGGATAGTTGTTGTAGATCAAAGCCTTTACCGGTATCCCGTATTGGTTGCATGCAGCCAGGCTTAGTAAGGTATGCCAGGCTTAGTAAGGTATGGTTGATACTTCCCAATACGCCGGAGGTAACCAGGATAACCGGATATCCCTGTTGTTTGATATAATCGATGGTTAATACATTGTGATTGCAGGGAACCATCAGCTCTCCGGCTCCTTCCAGTAGTACATATTCATAGTTAGCCTGTAGTTTGCGGGTAGCAGCGGTGATCACTTCCAATTCTATTACTACATTGTCTTTATCGGCTGCCATATGTGGGGAGCAGGGATAGGTAAATACATAGGGGCAGGTGGTACCATCCAGGTCGTCGCCGGTTAGAGGTATTCCCTGCAGGCTGCGGTGCATTTCAATGTCTTCCGAAATACCCGGGCAGCCGGTCTGTATTATTTTTTGGGTGATCGTCTTTTTCCCGTTCAGGGAAAGGCTGCGGGCCAACAGGCTGGTTGCAAATGTTTTTCCGACGTTGGTATCTATTCCTGAATAAAATAAACTGTTCCTTGCATGCTTTATATGAATGTGTTTAAAATGAATTACTTTTTTAATGCTACCAGGTAGAGGGGGCGATAAGTTAGCTTTACCTGATTGTTACCGGTACTGAATAGTTTCCTGTACCGGGTGGAAAATTCCTGTACCGTTTTACGGGTCCAGCCACCCGAACCTGTTGCTGTCACCCCTGTATATTTAAGATGTTGCAATACCTGGTAGGGATCGTCAAAAGTAAGTACAATCTCCTCTTCCTGATTATATAACAAATTAAACTCTTTATTTAGCCAGTTGGCATACATTCCTTTCTCCGGATAGGGTAATCCCCGCCCGGTAATCGTATGGATTTCCTGTAGGTTTCCGGGGACAAATGTGCTGAAATAAATGCTCCTCCCGTCTCTATATTCCCTCCTAATCGTTTCAGGAAGGCAGCCGGGTTGGTAAACCATTGAATAGCCGAGGCAGCGGTGATAAGTTCAAACTTTCCTTCGAAATTTATTTTTTCAGCATCTCCGGCGATATAATGCAGGTTACTAGGAGCACCTATAATCTTCCGGATCTGATTTTCGTAACCGGTACACAGGTCGTTTATTACCCATTCCTCCACCTGGCACTGTTGCTTCAGTAGCCGGGTAAATCCGCCGGTTCCGCATCCGATCTCGAGTATCCTGCCAAACCGGTTTCCGGCATACCGGCTCACAAGTCCTGCCAACCGGTTGCATATCTGTTGTTGTGCCAGGGCGTGCTGGTCGTAGGTGGAGATGGCCCGGCTGAACCGTCGCCCGATCTGCCTGGTATCTATAGGGGGAGTGAGAATAGGTCGTTCCATGTATTTCAGAGGTAAAAAGGGTAATGAGGCGTTTGTAACCGGATAACCGGGATACGGTTTTGCCAGTAGTTCAGTAAATTGCCGGTAGGGAATATACGGTCGTCTGAAGAGACAACAGCTTGAGTGAATACATCTTCTGCCACTGGCTCCTTTTGCCGGTGATAAATAGCAGCCAGCTCTGCCTGTAAAGCCGTTAGCTGCCAATCCCCGGGGATATTATTGAAATGATGTAATCCCTCTCTGTTCTCACACATCCGCCGGATAAACCGGTGTAGGTTGGGTACAGATAACTGTTCGAAGGTGCCCCGGAAAATAGCCTCCGGTATACCGTATTCATTATTTACGGGCAGGGGAGTTCCGTTGATGGCAATCGCTTCCGTAATTTTACTTTTCAGGGTGGGATATTGTTTTATAACCACCGAAGCGGCCCATACACCCAATGACCAGGCTACCAGCCGGATTTCTTTGTAGTGTTCCAGTGAAAGTGTCCAGTGGGTGGAAGTATAGTCATGGCAAATCAGTACATCCTCCTTAGCAGCCGGCTTCAGAAACCTGAATTGTTCAGGTAGAGATGCCCAGCCGGTAAAGAAAAGGAGAAGGGTGCTGTTGCCACCTGTATGTAAAAAGGTTGTTTGCATACAACTTAATTATTTTGTAAGACTGTGATTAACTCCCTTATTTCTTCATCCGTAATAGTAGCTGTCAGGGAGAACCTGATCCGGGAAGTCCCTTTTGGTACTGTCGGAGGGCGTACCGGCAGGCAATAGAATCCTTTGCGCTGTAACCGGATGGCCTGTTGGATTGTTGTGTCATTTTCTTCTGTGATGAAGGGGATAATATGGCTTTCGCTTATTTCTCCGCCTTTCCCTGCCAGGCAATCCCGGAGCGTCTGGCTGATACGGGCCAGTTGATTGCGCTGTGGCTGTAGCTGGTGTAACCGTATAAACAGAAACTTACTCCAGGCAATTTGTGCTGGTGGTAGGGCCGTGCTGAATATCAACGGGCGCATGGTATTGATAAGGTAGTTGCGTAATAACCGGCTACACACCACGTAAGCACCCATGGAGGCAAGGGCTTTGCCAAAAGTACCTACTAACAGGTCTATATCGGCAATGCATCCCTGTTCCTCTGCTATGCCAAGCCCGTTTGGTCCGCGCACTCCGATGGCATGTGCCTCGTCGACATACAATAAAATATCTGGATATTGCTTTTTCAGGGTAACCAGCTGCCTGAGGTCGGCAATATCTCCGTCCATGCTGAAAATACTTTCGGTTATAATAATAATCTGTTCATATGTACCCGTATTTCTTGCAAGCAGTGTTTCCAGGTGGTCGTAATCGTTATGACGGTAACGGATAAAAGGGGCTCCACTTAGCAGGATTCCATCTATCAGGCTGGCATGTACCAGCTTATCGGCAAGTAATAAGGTGTTTTTATCTGCCAGTGCAGGCAGAATACCTATATTGGCATGGTAGCCACTGTTGAAAAGTAGTGCTGCCTCCCGCCGGAAAGCATCCGCCAGTATCTTTTCAAATTCACTATAAACGGCATAGTTACCGGTAAGTAGCCGGGAAGAGGTGGCTGATAAGGGAAGGTGGCTTTTCTTCAGCTCTTCCAGAAAAGTATCCTGCAGTTGCCAGTTAGCAGCCAGCCCAAGATAGTCGTTGGAAGAGAGGTTTAGCATCCGGTTGCCGTCTTTTTCAATGAATTTACCCCGGTGCACCACTTCGGGGAGTGTCCGGAGGTTGCCGGAGGCTTCCAGCCGGTTCAATAATGTTTGGTAGTCTTTCATCGTTTACCGGTGGATTTTATTGAGTACCCGTAACATCCCTGTAGTCAGGGTTGATAATTCTGCCTGCGTAATCACATAAGGCGGCATCAGATAGACCAGTTTGCCGAAAGGGCGTATCCATATTCCTTCTGCTACAAATAGTTGCTGTATAACTGCCATATCTACCGGCTCTTTCATTTCTATTACTCCGATAGCACCTAATACCCTTACCTCCTGCACATGTGGATAAGTGGCGGCCGGGGCCAGCTCTGTTTGCAATTGTTTTTCAATGGCTTTTACCTTGTGCTCCCATCCGCTTTGCAAAAGTAACTCTACAGAGGCTGCAGCGATAGCACAGGCCAGCGGGTTACCCATAAACGTTGGGCCGTGCATAAAGCATCGGGCTTCGCCTGAGCAGATGGTATCGGCTATGGGAGTGGTAGTGATGGTAGCCGACAGGGTGAGGTATCCTCCGGTCAGTACTTTGCCGATACACATGATATCCGGTGCAATACCGGCATGTCCGGCCGCAAAGAGTTTGCCTGTCCTGCCAAAGCCGGTAGCTATCTCGTCAAAGATAAGTAATACGCCATGCCGGGTACATAACTCACGGGCTTTCCGCAGGTATTGGGGATGATAGAAATACATGCCTCCGGCTCCTTGTACGACCGGTTCGAGTATAAGGGCGGCAATCTTGTCGCCCTCTTCTTCCAGCAGCCTTTCCAGCGGTAAGGTATCCTGTTCGTTCCAGGTATCGCAGAAACGAACGGCTGGTTGCGGCAGGAAATATTGTACCGGCAGGCTGCCGGCAAACAAGCCGTGCATACCGGTTACCGGATCGCATACCGACATGGCGTGCCAGGTGTCGCCATGATAGCCACTGCGGATAGCCGCAAATGCCCGTTTCTCTTTTTTTCCACGTAACTGCCAATATTGGATAGCCATTTTCATAGCTACTTCAACGGCTACTGAACCGCTATCGGCATAAAATAGTTTGTCCAGTCCCGGAGGAAGCAGGGGGATTAGTTTAGTGGCCAGGCTGACTGCCGGTTCGTGCGTAAGTCCGCCAAACATGATATGGCTCATCTGCTCAAGTTGCCGGTGGGCGGCTTCATTTAATACCGGATGGTTGTATCCGTGGATAGCTGCCCACCAGGATGACATCCCGTCCACCAGCTCCCTGCCATCTGCCAGTGTAATTATTACTCCCCGGGCCGATGCTACCGGATAAACCGGTAGTGGGTCGACGGTGGAAGTATAAGGATGCCAGAGGTAGTTGCGGTCGTACGCTAAAAGTTGTTCGGTGTTCATTGTTCCCAATCGGTATTTTCCTGCAAGGAATATCCTTGCCCGGTAAATAATACTTTATCTTCGGCCACTGTGCTTCCTACGGTGGTAAGCAGGTCGCCGGTGATAGAGGAGTTCATGCCTATGTAAAGTGCTTTCTGCTGTACCTCTTTGCTTAATTGGGCACGGCCTCCGGAAAAACGGAGATAGGCCTTTGGATTGATAAAACGAAACAGGGCTACGGCTGTGAGGAACTCTTCGTCGCTCAGGGGGGCAACCGAGCCGAGGGGCGTACCGGGTATCGGTTGCAACAGGTTGATCGGTATGGATAATATACCCTCCTGTTGTAAGAAAATAGCCATCTCTATCCGTTGTTCCAGCGTGTGTGTAGTACACAAGTGGGAGAAGTAAGAGGGAGCAGTTTCTATGTTGCAGTGGTAATTCTCCACTCCACTGGCATAGAGGGTTTGCAACTGTTCGCGGGAAAGTAACCCCATCAAAGCACAGCATTTTATATCACAGGTTGCACGGATAGCGCGTACCGCCCCGGTGATCGTTTCCAGCTCTTTATTATTGACCTGTTTCCCACTGGTAACGATCCCGAAACGATGGATGCCTTGTTTCCTGTTATGTACTGCATGGCTTATACATTCGCCGGGAGGCAACAAGGGATAATTTTTAACCTGGGTATGGTAGTGACCTGATTGTGCACACCATTTACAATCTTCACTGCAATTGCCACTTTTTGCATTGACAATCGAACAGGTGTCAAACTTATATCCATTGAAGTGGATGGTTATTTCGTGGGCTGCTTCATACAGTAGCTCTTTGTCCGGGCAGGCTGCCAGTTCAAGCGCCTGCTCTTTTGTTAGCAGGTTGCCGTTAATGACAAATTCTTTAAGTGTTGTTATCATCTGTTTATAGGTTATATAAAAAGATAGCGGGAAGTACCTTTTTCAAAAAGATACTTCCCGCTATCCGGTTTGTTTACAAAAATATGTTGTCCCGCAGGCGAAGCAACTTCGGCTACCTGGGGGAGTAATAACGTAGAAAGGATCAGGAGCAGTAAACTACTTACGGAGTTCACTACGGGTAACAGGCTGGCTTTTTCTTCTTCATCCGCTTCGCCGGCAGGGTACCGGAGTGTCAGGCCGGTTTGAGTAGCGGTGCTCTTGGCATAGAACCTTTCAGCCAGATGGCAGGCCAGTTGCCCGATAGATACCGACCGGTGAATACTAATGAAAGCAGCATACCCCTTCCGGCTCCATCTTCTGAAACGAAAAGTTACCATCCCGGATAAATACTGCTTTCTCATAAATAAACTACTGCTAACCTATTAAAATGTAATTTATGTATGGATTATTTGGCTACCCGTTCCAGCCATTTCAGCATCACGAGCATGGTGCACATAGAAATTAAACAGGCTACCACAAATACAGTCCATGTTAACCACAGCGGAACCGATTCATACAGGATCGCTCCGATAAATAATAACTGGTTTCCAAGCGCAGTGGCTCCTAACCATCCACCCTGCATGATACCCTGGTATTGGGGAGGTGCAACTTTAGATACGAATGAGATCCCCAGCGGAGAGATATATAATTCGGCTACGGTAAGGATCAGGTAAGTGATCATCAGCAACATAGGAGTTACTTTGACCGGTGACGTACCGGCTTCGATAATCTCTTTATGTAATGGTAGGTTGGCAGTGTAAGATACGACAGCCATTACCACATAAGCGGCCGCTGCAATACCCATACCAATTGCAATCTTTTTAGGGGTTGATGGCTCTTTTCCTCTGCCCCGTTGCCATGCGAAGACAGCGAGTATGATCGGAGTTAACAATACAACGAACAAGGGGTTCAGTGACTGGAACAGCTCTGCCGCTATAGGGATTCCGAACAGGTTGAGGTCGGTATATTCTTTAGCAAAGAAGGTAAGTGTAAGTCCGTTCTGGTGGAATGAGAACCAGAAGAAGATCACTACGGCAAATACGGCGAACAATGCCAGCAAGCGTTGACGTACCTCTTTGGCATCCATTTCTATGGCACCGGGCTCACCTGCCCCTTTTGTTTTTGCTTTTGGGTCGGGGAAGCGGTTTTTGTTCACGATATAGATTACCAGCGAAATAGCCATTGCGATAATAGCTACGGCAAATGCATAGTGGAATCCGGTGGTAAAGATATTGAGGTATTCGTTAGCGAAAGTGCCCAGGTCGGTAACCGGTGCTACAGACGATTTGGCAGCCAGGTCGGCAAAAGTAGCCGCAGCCTCAGGGGTCTGTGTCTGGTTGAGGTAGCTGTGGCACAGGGCAGGCAGGTCTGCATTGTAAGTGAAACCATTTACGGATACCCACCAGTTACGTACATGTACTGCTGCCATCGGAGCAAAGATCGCACCTACGTTGATGAACATATAAAATAGGGAGAAACCGGAGTCACGCATTTTTGAGTAAGTCTCGTTGTCGTACATCTGTCCGACCAATGCCTGCAGGTTTCCTTTGAATAATCCGTTACCAAAAGCAATAATAAATAACCCGAAACAAGTTAATGTTAAGTAAAAAGGCAGGTTAGCTACCGGGGTAGGAGTTGGAACGGCCAGGATCAGGTAACCCAGTGCCATCACGATAATACCGGTCAGGATCGTTCCTTTAAAGTTTCTGGTTTTATCCGCAATTAATCCTCCGACGAAAGCCAGGATATAAATTAAAAAGTAAAAGGTTGAATAGATAAGACCTGTGTCTTTACCGTCTAATCCGAATTTGGTTTGTAAGAAAAGCACTAATATTGCCATCATGGTATAAAAACCAAATCGTTCTCCCATATTGGCTAACGCAGCCGCCAATAGTCCTTTAGGGTGTTTCTTAAACATGTGTTGTTTTGTTTTATAGTTTTTAATTATTGAATTATTTGTTTCAGGGCTCCTGTTTCCGGATAGAAATAGACTTTTACCGGTGCACGTTTATCTTCAAACATAACCGGTGCTAATCCTTCCCGTGTTCCAAACTGGGTAATCTGTACATCGCCCTTGTAGAGGGTCTTTTTATTCATCAGGATCTCTACGGCGGCTTTACCCGGAACGTTATAGATGATGCCTTTCAGTGATTTATCTTTCTTTTCGGCCTCTTTGGGGTCAAGCTGTGGTGCCCGTTCGGTGGCTTTGAGGTTCATGTATACGGGAACGCCTCCCAGGTCGTCGGCATCTACAATCCCCAGCAGGTTGGAGAAGCGGAACAGCACTTCACGGTCCAGGTCGTCGTAAGGGATAATATCTACCTCGTAGTGGGCTACTTCTTTGGTTATAATACCGGTAAACAGGTTGGAAAGGGTTTTTTCCTGCTCTTCGAGTTGCTGGATAACCAGTTTCATCGCCTTGCCGTCGGGAGGCAGGTTATCTACTTCACCGGTAAGTATGTTCATCCGGCTTTCCCGGATGCGATAGATTTGTTTGGCTGTTACTTCTGCCTGCCGGGTGGTAGAGCCGGCCATCAACAGTTCTTCTGTAAATACGGAGGCGTTGGTAACGGCGGGTACATCCTGGTTGTTTTTCCGTAAGCTCTCTAAGGCAGAGTCTTCCGGTGTATATTCTGCATTGATTGTACATAATAATCCCTCTTCTGTCAGATAGGCAAAAGGAGCTACAGTACCGCTTTTAAATTCTACTATATAGGTTTGTTCAGGATCGGGCACTCCTTTATTAACCAGTTGCACTTTTCCCAGTTCGTAATATACTTTGTCTTCGGTTACTGCATCTTTAACACCCAGGTACTTTTCTGCATATTTATAATAGGGGCCAGCCTGGCATGTGTATTTAATAACTTCTGCATCAACTACAAGGGAGGTCTTTGGTAGTGAGTATGTTACTCCATAATTGTTCGCTTTTACCGCACTTCTTTTTACCACTTTGGTTTGTGCAGGTAACGATAAGGGCAAGAGCATACATGCGAGAACGATCAACTCCTTCATATTCTTAATTTAGTTTTATAAATCTAAATGATTTCACAAAACTAGGAAATATTTTATTAGTAAACAACCGTCGGGAGGGGTTTTAGTGGTTGAATATTTGAATTTTGAGTAGAATTTGAGGGAAAGCCGGGAAGAGCTTCCTTATAGTCTGAATGAAAATCGCTTTCATTAAATCCTTGTTGGGGATTTTAGCAATAGCAGCTTGGTCCCGGCAATCCCCACTGAGATATAAATAAATGCAGATCAATGCTGGTAATCCTTGGTAGGATATAAGTAAAGGCAAACTGACCCCGATAATCTCCGCTGGAATATAATAAATACAGACTGGCCCTGGCAATCCCCGGAGGGGATTTTAGCAATAGCCCAACAGATGAGCCCAAAGGCGATTCCTTGGGTAAAATATCATTATTACATAACCTTGCAGAGGTTGCCTATTCCTAAAAACCTTCCTATCTTTAACGCCATAATAACCAAAAACCAAAACCACATTCTTATGGCTCAATCCTTATCTTTAATGTACAGCCATCTTATTTTTCACATTAAAACTGATTCCCGGACAATCCGTAAAGAGGAAGCAAAGTATTTATACCAGTACATGGGAGGCGTACTCAAACATAAAAACTCCCCACCCATTAAAATCGGCGGTATGCCGGATCATATCCATATCCTGTGCGTACTTTCTAAAAATATATCCCTTTCCGACCTGGTAAGGGAACTAAAAAGAAGCAGTACCCTATGGCTCCGCAGAGTGGACAAATGGTATGCCAGTTTCCAGTAGCAGGGAGGCTATGGCGCATTCTCCGTTGGAGTATCTTCGTATGAAAGAACTGTTCGGTATATAGAAAATCAGGAAGAACACCATAGGAAAAAAGTTTTCAGGAAGAATATCTTATGCTATTGAAGAGTTCTGGTATCGATTACAACGGGGATTGCCTGTGGAATGATTAGTTAGGCAACCTCTGTAAGGTTACGGGAAGAAACCTACTACCCAGGGTACCGCCTGCGGCTCAACCCTGGGCTATTGTTAAATCCCCAGCGGGAATTCGAAAAGAATACCAACTAATATAAAAAATAGATATTTTTTGCAGTCGTCTTTCCCTGATTTTACCAAATCCAAAAGAAAGAGACCACAAAAATACCTATTTGTAATAACTATAAGTAAACAGCTCAGAGGAGTGGCGGAAAAGGAGATCGAGATATTGTGGTCTGGTTAAAAAGCCCAACACCATCCCGAGCTGTTTTCCCTTCCCTGTAGATTATACAGGGAAGGTATAATAATATTCACATATTATTCGATTGTGAAATCAGCCCACAGATGTCCGCATCTATGGATGTAATGATAGGTGTATTCTCCTACAGGTAAGAAATTCAAATCAATTACATACTCTGACGGAGTCATTACATTAACCACTTCCTGATATACTACTACATTGTCTTTATTCGTGATTTGTATTGTTAAATCCGTAATAAAAGAGGTAAAAGTAGTAGTGAAAATGTTACTTGTTACATTTCCGGTAGGTCTATCGGGAGCTATTGATCTTTCTGTTTCATAACTCCATTTTCCTTCTTCATAAGCATATACGTTATTTGTATATAAACTTGCAATGATTAAAAGGGTAAATAATATCAGCTTTTTCATACTCAATTATGTTATTATAAAAATTGTCTTGATGCAAAATTATTTATATTTCATAATTGAGTAGTTCCAAAATCGTGACAAAAAAGTGACAAGCGTTAAGACATTAGAAACCAGTAATTAACTTATCAAGTTTTTCGGCATTTCCTTTTTCACCGGTTAGCTTTTCATATAACCGGCCACGGGTCTTTGAAACGCCCGAACTTGTTTTACTTATTATTTCAGCCATTCTTTTTACCGGTACCTGCATTTTTATTAAATAGCATACCTTAAGTTCCTCTTGAGTTATTTTAGGATATTCTTTTCTTAAGCGATAGGTAAAGTCATTATAGATAGCATCTATAATTTGCTGGATTTCCAACCAGATCGTTTCGGTGATCTTTATATCATTTTCTCTGATATTGATACAGAAAGGCGAAGCTAAAAACTCTTTTTCCTGTTCTGCCATTTGGTTATTTTTTAATTTGATCTTTTCATTTTCCCAGGATAACAGTTGGGTTTTGGTAACCACCAATTGTTTTTGTACTTCACTTAATGTAGCTTGTTCTTCCTGTAATTGTTTATTTAATTTAGAGATTTGAGTATGATTGTCTTTTATTCTCTCCTGGCTCTCTTTATATTTTCTTTCCGCTTCTTTAATTTCATTTCCTTTTTATTATGGACATTAATAGCCAGGAGAATGCCTATAACAGCAGATAAAAGGAAAAAGACACCACTACTTATTAATAGGAATTTATAGAAATCTTTTCGTCTGGCTTCTTTTTCTAATGAAATATTTTGATTTGCAATTTGTTGGTAGTTAAACATTGATTGGATGGTATTCAATGTTTCAAAGTTGGCTCGTTTTTCTAATGTATCTCGGAGTCTGACATAATCTTCTATATATTCTGCATATTTTGAAGAATTATTTTTTCTTTTTCAATAGTGGCTAAGTTTAATTTACTAGAAGCTCGGGTATGATCATTATGACTTTGAGAACTCTTTTCCAAATAATACTGAGCAGAATCTAATTGAACTGAGCAGAATCTAATTGACCTAATTTAATTAAAAGTTCTCCATAAATAGCATATAAAGGATATAATTGCCTTTCTTCTCTGTTAAATTCAAATGCTTTTCTTATGGTTTCTAACGATTTATCTAATTCATTATTTCGCAAATATAAATTTCCTAATTCAGGTAAAATAGTTGGTGCTGATTCTGAATTAGCATATTGTAAAGCTTTTTCATAATAGTGATAAGCGCTATCAGCTTGTGTTTCTAACACAAATACTCTTCCCACATTTCTTAAAACGTACGATATTCTTGTTGAATCATTATTTAATGTGTAATAATTTAAAGCTTGTAGATACATTTCTTTAGCATTCATATAATTTCTACTATATGAATACAAGGTTCCTAAATGACTATGTATTAATCCTAATAAAGTATAGTCAGAAATTTGATCCTTATATTCTAATGCTTTCAGATAAAAATCCTGAACCTGAACATTATCTTCCAGATCTGCATATACTCTACCTTTATAATAATATGATAGTGCAAGATAATAAGGCGTTTTTTGTTTTTCGAAGTAATCTATGGATATATTTATAAGAGAGTCTGTCGTATGGGTAATGTAATTTTTATCATGCGCCTGCGTTAGGAGCAGATAATAGAAGGCTTGATCTCCGGAAGAGAGATCATGCACGCGGGCGTCCATCTTTTCTAATATCCTGAGAGCACTATCTGGATACTGGTTCATTACTTCTTCAGCAAGCCGAAGTTGCGGGTGGTAGTTGTAATCAGCCTGGCAACTTACAATTAAAGAGATTGCCATAAGCAAAAGTAGACTTTTTTGTTTTCATCTTTTATTTATCTATTGATAATTAATTTGTTTTTGGGTTCGAATATAGATATTATTTCATTACGATGATAATCGAGTCAAGTAGTATAAATATATTTTCATTTATATAAAATAAATTAAATATAGCTTTTTAATATATATTATATGCTTTGTTTATACTTGATTTTAATTTGTTATCCAATATTTTATTTATTGAAAATATGTACTTTTAAATAATTGTAATTTTATAATTAAAATCTTTTGATAATCAGATTATATTTTTTACTATTTATG
>JAJPZJ010000005.1 GCA_021204405.1 Tannerellaceae bacterium
ATTCATATGATGTTCAATAAATCAACGGACATTATGCGGATAATCATTTTATTTATTTGGTATTACTCTTATAATATTTAATCATCTTAGGAAGCACCTCTTCCATCGTACCGTTTATTACATAATCGGCAATGGTATTGATCGGTGCATTCGGATCATTGTTTACAGAGATAATGATTGAACTATCCTGCATACCTGCAATGTGCTGGATTTGACCGGATATACCGCAGGCAATATAGAGTTTGGGTCGTACGGTAACTCCGGTTTGCCCGATCTGGCGCTCATGTTCTGCAAAGCCGGCATCTACAGCCGCACGTGAAGCACCTACTTCGGCACCAATCACTGAGGCCAGGTTATACAACAACTGGAAGTTTTCTTTGGAGCCAACCCCGTAGCCTCCTGCCACGATGACCGGAGCACCTTTAATATTGGTTTTGCTCTTTTCCATCTGGCGGTCGATCACGTTGACAACGAAATCGGTCTCGCTTACATACTTATTTACCTCGTAGGTACGGGTTTCTCCCTTATAATTGACATCCAGTATTTCTTTTTTCATTACACCTTCGCGCACGGTTGCCATCTGTGGCCGGCATTCAGGGTTAATAATGGTTGCCACGATGTTACCACCGAAAGCAGGACGAATCTGGTAAAGCAGGTTTGTATAAGTTTTGCCTTCCCGTTTTTCTTCATGGTCGCCGATTTCCAGAGAAGTACAGTCGGCTGTTAATCCACTGGTAAGAGCAGAAGATACACGTGGACCTAAATCACGTCCAATACTGGTTGCACCCATCAGGGCAATCTGAGGCTGTTCTTCTTTGAACAGGTTTACCAGTATGGAGGTATGGGGTAAGGAGGTGTAAGGAGCCAGCCGTGTATCATCAAATACATGCAGGACATCCACACCATAAGGAAATACCTGTGCACCGATTCCATCTAATTGATGGCCTACGGCAACCGCTTCCAGTTTACAATTAAGTGTTGAAGCAAGCGAACGTCCTTTGGTAAGCAGTTCCAGGCTTACGTCGGCAACGATACCGTCTTCTATTTCGCAATATACAAATAAGTTGTTCATATAATTCGGTTGTAATTGGATAGAATGTGGTTATCCTATTGTATGGTTTTCAATTAATTCTTTCATCAGTTCATTGATCTCATTGTCGGTAGGCTGTAATGTTTTGCTTTCTTTGGCCTGGAATACAATGTTCTCGATCTTTTTTACTTTTGTTGGCGAACCCGATAAACCACAGGCTTTTACATCGGCATTCACATCGGCAACACTCCATTCTACTAGGTTGAGGTAAGGGCGTGTGCTGAACAGGTCGGTATAATCGGTATCGTCATCCTGTTTTTCGGTAATGGTTTTTGCATGTTTATATTTCTGCAATAACCGGGCGTTACGCGGACGGCAGTCTGCTGCGCTTCCGTTTACCGTAACCACCAATGGTAAAGGGGCTTCTACGGTTTCGACCCTGCGTTCCAGCCGACGTTTAATGGTTATTTTTCCATTATCTGCCTGAAGGATCTCCTCTGCATAGGTGATCTGGTTTAACCCTAACTTTTCTGCTACCTGCGGACCTACCTGTGCGGTATCGCCATCGATAGCCTGGCGTCCGCAAATAATCAGGTCATACTCACCGATCTTACGGATAGCCATAGAGATCGCATATGAAGTAGCCAGTGTATCGGCTCCGGCAAAAGCATGGTCGGTTAGCAGGTAGCCACCATCGACTCCGCGGTAAAGACCTTCACGAATGATCTCGGCAGCACGGCCGGGGCCCATTGTAAGAAGGGTAACAGTACTTTCCGGGTAACGATCTTTTAGGCTCAGAGCCTGCTCAAGCGCGTTCAGGTCTTCCGGGTTAAAGATTGCTGGCAGTGCGGCGCGGTTCACTGTCCCATCTGCTTTCATGGCATCTTTTCCCACATTCCGTGTATCGGGAACCTGTTTTGCTAGTACAATAATTTTTAAACTCATTTTATTAGAAATATTAGATTTTTTATTTTACTCTTAGTTAGCGTATATGGCCTTAAGTTAAGATTATGTCGTTGCAAATGTAATGAAACATTCCTTAATTCAAAGTACTTTAATCGTGAAAGTGCACACTTTATGATTTTTTTGAGCATACGTTTTGGGTTAGCAAATATCACTTATTTATTCTATAGCGTGCCGTACGGGCATCTTCTATTTTACCTGACCAGTTCAATCCATAACCGAAATCATACCGGTTACCTTTGCTATCCAGGTGGCATTCCATATCAAACGGTACATCCTCCTATTGCCGCTCTACGGTCTCCATATTAGCCGGCATCTGCACCGGAAGCAAACCGGAAGGTTCATATTTACCTGCGATAATGTCGAGCACAGCCTGTTCGCCAATACCAAACCGGACGACAATGGCATCTACCCGGTGTTCGAACTCATGGAATACCATCGGCCGGGTAATATTGGTTACTACAATCACCGGTTTATCACCCATCTGGTTACGGGTGGTCAGGATCGTTGCGAGATCCATTGTATTGGATGGGGTAGCGGTTTTATCTTTGTAAGAGCGGTTGGTCACAGCCGGGTCAATCACCGGATCACCGGCTGCAATACTTTGTGCCCTGGCTTCTGTTGCTGTATAGGTTTGATACTGTAAGGTGATAGGTATATATCCGTTTCCACCCGTTTCGCGGTCGTAGCTATCGTAGCTACCGCCGTCGTTATTCTGGTAGGGGCTTGAGACGAATACGAGGGCGAAATCTGCCTCTGCCGGGTTGTCGGTTATATGATAATATTTACGTACCAACTCCAGGTCGACCGGATAGTCAAGTGAAGGAGCCGACCAGTCGCCCCACCAGCTTTTAACCGAAGAATAGTAGTTTTTAGGAATAAATACGGTTTTACGCTCCCGGATGGGTAATACCTGGTTCCTGTTTTTGAGTAATACGACAGATTTTACTTGTGCATCGATCCTGCCTGCATATACTCCGGATTTCCTACGATCCGGTTACTTTTTTCCGGGTCGAGATAAGGATTCTCAAACAGGCCCAGCCTGAAAATATTTGTGAGTAGACGTACGGCAGACTGTTCGAAGCGTTTGCGCATAGCTGTTTCGCTCAATTCCTCTACTCCCATCCGGTAAGCTTCGAGTACCGGTTGCATTTCATTATTACCGCCAAACTGATCCATACCGGCACGGATGGCCAGGTAGTGACGTTCGGCTACCGTCAGGGTTTCAGCTCCCCATGGTTTTCCTGCGAACACATCCGGCCGTTCCCCTTCATTGGCTGTAATCATCCAGTCAGTACAAAGTACCCCATCATAATTATATGTATTCCGTAGCAAATCGGTTATCAGGTAATGGCTGAAGCCATTGGCATAGTTTGTACCATCTTTTGACTGGTTATAAGAGATGGTATAGTAAGGCATCACTGCCGATGCTTTATGGGTCTTACCCTTTAGCTTAAATGCCCCTTCGGTAAAAGGTTTCAGATGTTCTTCAAAATTATTTCCCGGAAAAACAGCAAATTTACCAAATGCCCAATGGCCATCGCGGCCACCCTCTTCGGCTCCTCCTCCCGGCCAGTGTTTCACCATCGCATTCACACTATGATAGCCCCAGCCGTCGCTTATTTCGGCAGTACCTTCCGAGGTCTGGAAGCCGTCGATATAAGCCCGGGCCATATCTGTACTTAGTGCCGGGCTCTCGCCGAATGTCATAGCGATACGGTACCAGCGGGGTTCTGTTCCGAGATCGATCTGTGGAGACAGGGCTGTTGTAATCCCCAGCGCACGGTATTCGCGTGCTGCGATTTCACCGAATTGCCGTACTAATTCAGAATCAAAAGTGGCGGCCATGCCCAGTCCGTCGGGCCATACGGAGATTTGTCCGCCTGCGCCTGCATTGAATTCAGCTTTGGTATTACCGGTTGCCTGTCCTGAATGGCGGGGGGGGGGTCGGAACTGGTATTGCCCGGTATACCCAATCCGATACCTTCTACAAATGCCTGCATCTCATTATTCCATCGGGCGGCTGTAGCCGGATCCTGCACACTGGTGATAAGGATATGACGCAGGTTATCTTTTTCAAGGAATTCTTTTTGCTGGTCTGTTAATGTCCAGGGGGCAACTCCACTCTGGCTGAAGGGTTTCCCCTGGTAGGTAGCGGCTGCAAATCTGCTTTCGCCGGCAGGAATAGCCTGGTGCCCACTATAGAGCATCAACCCGGCGATCTGTTCGATGGTCATTTGTTGTGCCAGGTCACGTGCCCGCTCCTCAGCCGGCAATCGCCAGTCTTCATAGGGTTCTAACACACCGTTTTTATTGAGGTCTTTAAACTTCAAACCATTGCTGGTAATTATTTACACCCGACCGGGGTGAATATCCCAGTGTGGCTCCTTGTTCATTGTGAACAAGTATATAGGTATCTGTTTGTAGATTCATACTCATCATACAGATTAATAAGATTGATAGTGTGGTTATCTTTTTTACGATTTTATGTTATATATTTTCTTTATGTGTCGGAACAGAGAAAAATGCCCTCAAAAATAGGCATTTCTTTTCCGGTTACTATGTTGTAAACCTGCTTTTATTGGGGTATGTTTAAAATAACCTTATAGAATTTTGCTATTCTGGGAATTTAATTTACTCATTAAAAACTAAGCAAATAATTGAATATGCAGGGAATGCTAATTTATAAAGGAAAAAATATTTTTTTGTCAAACTTAAATCATTACTATAAAAACTGAGGAAATGAGAATGGATGTATTAAGTAAGTATCTTTTTGTTAGCCTATTATTTTACTAAGTTGCCATGCTGATGAAAGGGAAGAGTACAAGAAGTCAAACGTTGATTTTAAAGAAGTTTCTATTGAATCTATTCATAAAATAATGTTTGGAAAGTGGGAAATTCTCGAAATTTGTGGAGGTATTGCCGGATGTGTAGAAGTTGAAAATTTTTACTATCTGTTTGAAAAAGAAAAACAAACAATTTACAATGAAGGCAAAATCCAGGAAAAGCCTGTTTTGAAGTGGAGAAAGAATGAAAAAGGTTGTGAGGTATTATTGGGAGATGAGGATGAGCAATCAATAATATTAGAAAAGATTGTGAATGATACTCTTTATTTTTCTTCTGTTTCCGGAGCAGGAATTTCTGTTTTTGTTTATACCGGGATTAAAGTTGATTGATTTATTATTCTTTTATCAGACAGAAGAGCCCGGATACAATTCCTGCCTCACCAAATCCTAATTGTTTTAGTTATAAAAAAGGATGCACACTATTTACAAATTACAAAAAGGGTGCATCCTTCCTGTAGATAGCATGCACCCTTTTCTAAAATGAGTTTAAACTTCAAATTGGATTTACCCTATTATTTTGCTGTAATCTTTATAGATTGCCTTTTTGAAAGCAGCCCAGTGTTCATCAGTCATATCACCAGGAGTAAATATACTGATACCAGCAGCACCGTTCTCCATAGAACCACTAATCGCTTCTTCAATCTCAGAAGGGATCAGGCCGTGTCCTTCCGGATCTTCAATCTGGGCTTTTTTCTGCCAGTCGTGGCAAATGAACAGACCGCTGATAATAGGCGTTTGTCCGTTTACCGATTCTACTTCCTCTTTTACTACCTGTCCTATCCATTCCGGACCTTCCAGATAGAAGTCGTTATAGTTCATCGGGAAGATCATATCAATATTCCATTTGTTCCACTCCTGGCGAACCAGTTGCTTCGCGATTGAAGGACCCGGGAATACGGCAGCACTCACTTTTTTACCTTTAGCATGTACTGTTTCTGTAATATGGTTAACCAACTTAGTGATCAGGTCATAACGGAACTGTTTCCATTCCTCTACCTGGGATGGATCCTCAACCGATTTAATATCGATACCGGTAGCTGCTTTGAAATCGGCTACACAATCGTCGCAATAGCAATAATCGGCTACTGCATACTCTTCATCCATTACCAGGCCATATTTATCCCAAAGGCCGCGTGCCAGAATTACATCTACAAATCGGATATAATCCAGGTGGATGTAATCTACTTCAGGTATATCGGCAATTTTACCATACATATCGGCTACGAAGTTATATACCCCTTCTTTATTCGGACACATAAATTTGTAATAAGTAACATATGCCTGGACATCATGGGTGGAGTCACCGTTGCGGTTAACCGCATACCACGAAGGGTCTACATTGCCCTGTACCATAGTAGGAATCCAGGCATGATACTCCATGCCGTTCGCTTTAGCTACTTTAGCAGCGCGGGTATGTTTTTCTACGTCGCCACCGGCATTGTAGCAGATACCATCTAATCCGTGTGATTTCCATTTACTGAAATCGTTTTGCAGGGTCTGTTCTGTTGTGTTTCCGCCTTCTCCCTGCCATCCGTAAGAGAGAACTTTAGTTTCGGGTGTTTCCGTACAAGCTACCAACAGGGCTGTCGAAAGTACAAATAATACTTTTTTCATGGAAATGTTGTGTTTTAATATTTAGTTAATAGTTGCATGCACATAAAGAAGCTACCAGGTTGCGGTCGCCATACGCATTATCTACCCGTGCCACATTGATCCAGAATTTGTTTTCCTGCAACCATGCCAGTGGGAAGGCAGCTTTACTGCGTGGGTAACTGTGGTTCCATTCGTCGGCAGCCACCTCATATTGGGGATGGGGAGCGTTTTTGAGTACATTATCATCCTTCGGAGCAATACCCTCTTCCACCTCTTTGATCTCCTGCCAGATACAGGCCAGTACTTCGAGGAAACGGTCCAGCTCGGCTTTACTCTCGCTTTCAGTAGGTTCGATCATCAATGTTCCGTGTACCGGGAAGGAAAGGGTAGGGGCATGGTAGCCAAAATCCATCAACCGTTTGGCGATATCGCTTTCGTCGATACCTGTACGCTCTTTTATGGTACGGCATTCCAGGATCAGTTCGTGGCCTACGCGTCCGGTCGCTCCGGTATATACGATACCGTATGTATCTTTTAGTTTGGCAGCCAGATAATTGGCATTTAAGATGGCAATTTTAGTAGCTATGGTAAGCCCTTCCGTACCTAACAGGCGTATGTAAGCATAGGTGATGGGCAGGATACCGGCACTGCCGAACGGAGCAGCCGAAACCACATTTGTGTCATCTCCCCAAAGCACCGGATGCGCCGGCAGGAAGGGGATCAGGTGGGTCGCTACACAGATCGGACCTACACCCGGGCCACCGCCGCCGTGTGGCGAAGCAAATGTTTTATGCAGGTTCAGGTGGCATACATCTGCACCGATCGTTCCCGGGTTAGTTAATCCTACCTGGGCATTCATATTGGCACCATCCATATAGACCTGGCCTCCGCAGGCATGCACAATATCACACATCTCTTTGATCTCGGTTTCAAAAATACCGTGTGTCGACGGATAAGTGATCATGGTGGCAGCCAACCAGTCGCGGTTGGCTTCTGCTTTTGCCCGGAAATCTTCCAGGTCTATATTCCCTTTTTCGTCACATTTAACCGTTACGGTTGTGTATCCGCACTGGATCGCACTGGCCGGGTTTGTTCCGTGTGCCGATGCAGGTAATAAGACTATATTACGCTCTCCCTGCCCGATGCTTTCCAGGTAAGCCCGGATCACCCGTAAACCGGCATATTCGCCGGCCGCGCCGGAATTAGGCTGTAGGGTAATGCCCGGTAAACCGGTTATTTCAGTCAGGTAGTTGGATAGATTTTCAATCAGCTCGATGTATCCTTCCATCTGTTCCTCCGGAGCATAGGGATGGATGTTTTGAAATTCAGGGCGGCTGAGAGCGAACAGTTCCGAAGCTGCATTCAGCTTCATGGTACACGATCCTAATGAGATCATCGATTGCGCCAGCGAAATATCTTTACGTCCCAGCCGGGTGATGTAGCGCATCAACTCTGTTTCCGTATGGTATTGCTTAAATACATCTTGTTGCAGGAAGTCCGACCGGCGGGCAAATACAGGATCGAAATATACTTTGTCGGGTATGGAATCCTGTAACATATAATCTTTTCCCGTAGCACCCGAGAAGATATATAGCAGTACCCCCATATCGGTTGGCTGGGTAGTTTCATCTATGCTGATCCCTACCTGCCCGGTTTCAAAATAGCGCAGGTTTACTTTACATTCCAAAGCTATTTCCCGGAGGACATCTACAGAGACACTATCCGGAAGTTCCACTTTCAGTGTATCAAAGAAATTCCTGTTTAGTTGTTTGTAACCTAACTCTTCCAGTTCTCCGGCCAGGAAGCCGGCAGATGAATGGATACGGTTCGCTATATTTTTTAATCCTTCAGCACCATGATAAACAGCATAGAACCCGGCCATTGTGGCCAGAAGTGCCTGTGCCGTACATATATTGGAAGTTGCTTTCTCGCGTTTAATATGCTGTTCGCGTGTTTGCAGGGCTAACCGGTAAGCCGGATGTCCGTATGCATCTTTGGATATACCGATAATGCGTCCGGGGATAGCCCGTTTGTATTCCTCTTTGGTGGCAAAATAGGCTGCAGACGGGCCACCATAGTACATGGGTGTTCCAAACCGCTGGCTGGTTCCGAATACCACATCGGCACCCCATTCACCCGGAGGCGTTAACAGGACAAGGCTCATCAGGTCGGCAGCTACCGCTACGCGGGTTCCGTTGGCTGTCGCCTGTTGTACAAATTCGCGGTAATCTTCAATAGAACCATCTGCATTGGGGTACTGGATAATTGCACCGAATACGTCAGGTGTGAAATTAAATGTCTTATAAGTACCGGTTACCACCTGGATTCCTTGGGGGATCATCCGGGTATGAATTACGGCTTGTGTCGATTCAAATACTTTCTCGTCTACAAATAAGGTGATAGCACCCTCTTTTACCTGTGCACGGCTCCGGCTACCGAAAAACATCGATGCCGCTTCGGCTGCTGCTGTAGCTTCATCCAGTAGCGAACAGTTTGCCAGGGGTAACCCTGTCAGCTCGCAGATAACAGTCTGGAAGTTTAAGAGTGCTTCGAGGCGCCCCTGCGATACTTCTGCCTGGTAAGGGGTATAGGAAGTATACCATACCGGATTTTCCAGTACGTTTCGCTGGATAGGCGCCGGGCAGATCGTGTCATACCAGCCCATTCCTATATAAGAGGTGAATACTTCATTTTTGGAAGCTAACTCGCCCATATGTTCAGCCAGTTCGCGTTCGGTCATTGGTTCAGGCAGATCCAAAGGTTGTTGCAAACGGATATTGGCCGGGATCGTCTGGTCGATCAACTGGTCAAGGGAGCTGGCTCCGACAGCCTGCAACATAGCAGGTATCTCTTCGGCAGATACACCTACGTGGCGGTTGAGAAAGTTATTTGTGTCCATATTTTCAAGGTATTATAAAAAAAGAGGTTATTCAATTATAAAAAAAGGATTGTTCAGCCTTTCTGTTGATACGCTGGTGGCTGGTCCGTGGCCGGGATACACAATTGTATCGTCAGGTAAAGATAATAATTTGTCTTTGATGGCAGCTATCAGCACCTCCTGATTTCCGCCCCACAGGTCTGTTCGTCCGATACTACCGGCGAAAAGGGCATCCCCAACAATGACAAATCCGCTTTTCCTGTTGTAGAAGGCTACACTACCGGGCGAATGTCCCGGAACAGTCAGTACGGTAAGTTCAGAATCACCAAACCGGATCACTTCATTCCCTACCAGGTATTTTTCAATAGGTACATCCTTTACCGGTACCGGCAGGTTAAACCGCCGGGATTGTGCTTCTGCCGACGGTAAGTTTTCCACATCTGCTTTATGAGCTTCCGGGGTAAGGCCATAGGTTTTATAAATGTACTCATTTCCCATAATATGATCCATGTGGAGATGGGTACAGAGCAGATGCTTAAGTGTCAGCTTATTTTCTTTAATAAAATCACTTAGCTCCTGTTCCTCCTGCCAGCGTGAGCAGCCGCAATCAATCAATACGGCTTTACCGGTCTCATCATACAACAGGTACGTATTTTCCTGAAAAAAATTAAATTCGAATGTTTTTACTGTAATCATAGCGGTACGTAAACAACTTTTTTGGTTTTGAAAAACTCTTCTTTAAAATGTTCTTCCAGGTTGATCGTTAAGGCCTGCTTCCGGAAGGGGAGTACTTCGTGTTGCAACTCTCCGCCTTTCAGGCAAATAAGGCCATTGGGTAATGCGTTTTGCTGTTCTTTACGGACGTTTTTCCGTACCAGTTTCACCAGGTCGGCCAATGGCATAACTGCCCGGCTTACTACAAAGTCAAACTGTTGTTTTTCCTCTTCTACCCGGCAATGGCGGAAAGATACGTTTTCGAGTCCGATCGCTTCGGCAACGGCCTGGCCTACCTTAATCTTTTTGCCGATACTATCTACCAGGTGGAAATATGTTTCCGGAAAAAGGATTGCCAGCGGAATGCCGGGAAAACCGCCCCCTGTCCCCACGTCCATTACGGTTGAACCCGCTTTGAATTTAATCATGGTGGTAAGTCCGAGTGAGTGGAGCACATGGTGCAGGTAAAGGTTGTCTATATCTTTCCGGGAGATCACATTGATCTTTGCATTCCAGTCGGTATACAATCCGTATAATGCTTCTATCTGTGAAACCTGTTTTGCGTTTAATGCCGGGAAATAGCCTTTCAGTATAGCTAATTGACTGGTTGCTGCCGGCGAAAATTCAATTCCTGTATTTTGTTCCATTTAGTTAGAGAATGGGGTTATTATCAGGCAGCCTGTCAGATTCCGCTTACCTGCGAGACCGGACTGTTTTTACGTAACAGGTGTCTTACCTCATCGTAAGATAAATATACATTAGTCGCACCAATTACGTAAGCTGCTATTTCATATTCATTGAATGTGTAAGTGATCCCGTTTTCATCTATCAGGAAATTATTATTCGGATAGATCTCTTCAACGCTGAAATAACCAATATTTTCCAGGTCATTCGGATTCTCCACATTATTCTGTTCTGCTATTTTATCTACCAGTATTTGTGCCAGGGTATCCTGGAAATTCTCAATAAAGATATCCTCTTCGGTAATGCGGTCGCCGGTACGCAGGTCGATTACATGGTTGGTATACGAATGTGCCCCATGGGCACCTCCGGTATAGTTTTCAAAATTAACTGTATAACTAATGATATGATCGTGGTTGAAGGCAATCTGGTTAGATGACATTTCGTAATAAGAGAACCAGGCACTAACCGGCGCGTTCCTGTCTTTTTCTATTTCTGTTTGGAAATCGGTTTCCAGTTCCTGGTAAGCCTGCAGGTAATCATCCGTATAATGTACAACCGTATAATGTACAACCGCCTCTTCGGGGGCATACTCCTCGTAGTTATCTCCGAAATAGGTACGTATAAATTCCTTTTGTATTTTGTGCAGTATCTCACTATTTTCATAGCGGACTGGATAGGTAAAACTTAGCTGGAGGTTGCAATTCGGATTCTCCTGATTGTTCATCATATGGTAAGTTTTATCTACCGTAATGGTTTCGAACTTGATATCATTCTCAACCCCTTTATTAGCTCCGTTTTTACAACCTGCAAAAATAGCTATGGCTGCGATAAAAAGGAGTATATGTTTGCTGACCTGCATTTTCATACGATAAAATATTTTTAATACTATCTCTATTTGCAAATGTAAGCGTTTATTTTAAAAAATCTTGAATAAACATCAAAAATACCACTACCGGGAGAGGCTTCCTATTTATACATTTAAAGCGGATAACAGAGTTGCTACCCGCTTTAACTTTTTAGTTGGCCCGGCCAGCTGGTCGGTAAAATCCTACCGTTTAGTAAGATGTTTCGTTGTTAAGCTTTTCGTCGGCACGTTCGCCCACATACTCAGCTTTGTTAACACCTTTATCAACAGAATCTTTGATATTCTTTTTTACTTTACTGATCAGGTCGCTGGCTTTATCACACATCTCAGAATAAGCTTCAGAGTATGTTTTACCATTTTTCTTTTCCATACATACATATGTGATAGCTGCTCCTGCAAGCAGGCCTAATAATACATTTTTCATAATTTGAATTTATATGTTTATATCTATTTAGCACTGTTAGAACACTCCTGGAACGATAATAGTTTAAAATTCAGACATTAATTTACCCATTTTACTTTATACTATCTTTGTATCCTGAATCTATTTAACCGGAGTATTATGCAAATTTTGAAAGTAGATAAAGTAGATAAAAAATATAAAGATGATTTTGCCCGTATTAATCGGGCAACGGTTGAGAACCTGGTTAATAAGTCGTTCTATATTCCATTT
Organism: Tannerellaceae bacterium; assembly: GCA_021204405.1. Classification (GTDB taxonomy): domain Bacteria; phylum Bacteroidota; class Bacteroidia; order Bacteroidales; family Tannerellaceae; genus JAJPZJ01. The sequence continues at coordinate 12,247 of JAJPZJ010000005.1, forward strand.
ACAAAAGAAGAAGTCGATGCCTTTTTCGAAGGCTCAAAAAATGTACTGTATGGAGTAATGGATAATGGAGTGCTGGCTGCCGTATCCGGATTACTTTTTGATCTGGATGATTTTACAGAAGAATTTAAACTACTACAGATCCGCCCGGAAGAAGTGGGAGAGATTGGTGGAAGCATGACATTACCGGTTTACCGCAATAAAGGATATATGTCGGCTATTAACAAAGAGTTAATGGGAGTGGCTGGCCAGATGGGTCTTAAGTACATTGTTGCAACTGCTCATCCCGATAATGTGGCAAGTAACAAATCACTTCAAAAGTTAGGCATGCAGAAAATTAAAGAATTTTGCAGGCATGGGGAGTATGTAAGGAGTTTATATATTTATAAGATTGAAGATCAGCTATAAACAGATATTGTGGAAGGGGATTTACTAATTAGGGTTGGTCGGAAGATTTGAGTCCTGCAAGGACGGCCTATCCTAGCCCTGGACGACAGCCCTGGGTAGTAGGAATAGGATGATACCGGAGTGCTGTAGGCACGGCATAAAAATATACATAGGATCAAAATTTCTATTATGCCGTCCCTTCAGGACTCAAAAATCTCAATATCAACTACCCACCCAGCACTGCGTACCGGGCTAGGATAGGCCGTGCTTACAGCACTCTGAAGATTTTCCGACCACGACTGATTTCCTAATTCCCGCCTGCGCGGGGAACTGAACCTGTTTATTTTTATTCTTTCCTGTTTTTCTCTTCTTCCTTCTTAATAAAATCTCTTGGAGATAATCCGAAATACTTCTTAAAACATTTGGAGAAGTAAGAGGAGGAGCTGAATCCTACCACATAACACACTTCTGTTACCCGGTATGTTTTGTTTGTAAGTAGTTCGGCCGCCTTTTTCAATCTTACCAGCAGGATAAAATCGTTTGGAGTAAGTTCTGATATCCCTTTGATCTTCCGGTGCAGGCTGGAGCGGCTCATATTCAACTCTTCGGCCAGAACTTCTACGCTGAAATTTTCATCAGACAAATGCTTATGGATAATATCTGTTATCTTTTGCAGGAATTCTTCATCCGCTTTCGATGAAGCCATGGTACCGGCAGTACTAAAGGGCGAATTGGCAAATGACAGTTTCATTTTCTCCCGGTTAGTGAACAGGTTGGCAAGCTGAGCCTGCAGGTACTCTGTAGAGAAAGGCTTTTCAATATAGGCATCCGCACCGGCATCCAGTCCCTCAATATTAGCTCCGATACCAGTTTTGGCAGTTAGCAATACAATGGGGATATGGCTATAGTTCAGTATACTTTTTACCTGTTTGCATAGTTGTAGTCCATCCATAACGGGCATCAGGATATCACTGATTATTAAATCAATATGCTCTTTCTCTAAAATATCCAAGGCTTCCTGTCTGTTATTGCCAACTTTTATATTGTATTTGTTTTTCAGGATATTGGCTACAAATCGCTGCATACCCGCATCATCCTCTACAATAAGTATGGTTTGTTTGCCTGAGCGGTTTTCACTATCCAATGCCGCATGGGTTTGGGGTTCGGTTTCAACCTCCTGATCAGCTATTTCTTCCGTATGCAGATCAATGGTTTTGTGATGGCGCATGGGGATAGTAAATACAAAGGTATTCAGTACTTCATTGGAGGTATCCAATATTAATGAGCCGTTATGAAGAGCTGCTAACGAACGGGCCAGCGAAAGTCCCAGACCGGTTCCCGAAGGGATACTTCCTTCATGTACATCCTTGAGCTGGTAAAATGGTTCGAATATTTTATCGGCATACTCGGCAGGAATCAGGTAGCCGTCATTATATATTTTCAGGATAAGGCTTTCTTCGTTGGCATCTTCCTGTACGGTAATCAGTATTTGCGATTTGGCATATTTCAAGGCATTGTTGAACAGGTTGCTTAATATTTTGGTTACCGCCTCTTTATCTATATCGGCAAAAATACCTTGTCGGGCATATGCAGGTCGAAACTATTTCCTTTCCGGCGGGCTGCCGGTACAAACCGTTCGTATACGCTTTGGATTACCTGGTTGATATCCGTACGGACAAATTTAACTGGAATCCTTCTTTTTCGGTTTTCCGGAAGTCCAATAGCTGGTTCGTCAGGTCCAGCAGGCGGTTGGTATTTTTATCAATAATCTCCAGGTTTTCCGTCTGTTCCTTTTCAGATACCTCTTCTTTCATTATGTACTCCAATGGCCTTTTTATCAGGCTTAGCGGCGTGCGTATTTCATGGGCGATATTGGTGAAAAAGGCTATTTTAGCATTGTACAACTCTTTTTCTTTTTCAGTTTCGAATAGCTCCTGCTTCCGTTTATTTTTAATATAATTCCTTTTCCTGATAGAATAGGCAATAAAAATAAAGAATGCAATCCATAAAAGTATATATACCAGGTAAGCCCAGATGGTTTTGTAGAAAGGAGGATGAATTACGATCTCCAGTTCGGCCGGCGTATCCGACCATAAATTATCATTATTGGATGCTTCTACCTTAAAAATATATTTTCCCGGAGGAATATTGGAATAATAGGCACGTTGGTTGCCGGAGGTGTAAGTCCAGTCTTTATCAAATCCCTGTAACTTATAAGCGAAGTTGTTTTTCTCAGGAGCATTGAAACTAAGTGCGGCAAAATCAAGTGTAAAGGTCGACTGGGAATGGGAAAGGTCAATTCTGCCTCCGTATACGGTAGATTTACTAAGTAGGGAGTTTTCACCTGAAGGTGTAATTAACTCATTGAATAACCTGAAATTGGTAATATAAACGGGTGGGGCATACGGATTTTCTTTAAAGTTTTTCGGATCAAAAGAGATAAATCCCTCCAGGGTACCGAAATACAACTTACCACTTGCATCCTTAAATCCGGAGTTATAGTTGAACTGGTCGCTTAACAAGCCGTTCGATTTGGTATAAACTTTCATACTCTTTATCTGGGGCGACATAGATACTAAACCCTGGTTGGTACTAAACCAGAGTTGCTGGAAATTATCTTCCAGTATTTTGTAGATAATATTAATGATTATCCGCATAATATCCGTTGATTTATTGAACATCATATGAATGTTTTA
>JAJPZJ010000079.1 GCA_021204405.1 Tannerellaceae bacterium
TTTGCTTTCATTTTCTTTTAGTTTTATGTGATCATTCATCCATTATCTGATATTTCCCCCCATGTATGAAGGATGTATGTACTGTCATTCAGGTGGACTTTTAGTTGCTCTGCCGATTCTGTATTCTGAAATTTGCCGTCCTGATAGTTTGGTGAATTTTTCACCCGTTCCAGCCGTTCGCCTTTGGGAGTGCTACCAAAGCGGGGCTGGTTGATAAATGTAACGACTCCTATTATCAATACGGCTAAAACAGTTCCTGTCATCCACATCATACGGTACCTTTTCTTTGTCATATATTGATTGTTGAACTACTATCCTTTGTAGTCGTACACAAATTTGCAATTAATTTTGTTATGGAAGAAATCCCATGCATCCTATTCTTTCTTAATCATCCACTAACAAAAATGAGGATCTCCTGGCCCGGAATAAATTACTACCTTTAAAAACCTCAACCATCGGTATTTCATAGCAGATCGCCTATCCTGATACTCCCAACCGTCGGGTTATAACTCCACCGGGGCCAGGGATATCTTTTCAAATGCTGCGGGTAATTCCAAAATAAGCTATTCCAAACCCGGGACGGTTTTTATTGTCTTTATCTTTGTCTGTTACTATTCATATAATAAAATACAAAGATGAGTATAGAAATAGAGTTACGGATGATTCAAATTATGCGGTGACTTGTCCATTTTGTGCATATTTTATCCTGGATTTTATTAGTCGGAGGGGACGTCATACGAATTAATCCGGATATAAGGATGTAGAGAACCGGCAACTGGTTATGCGGGTAGAGAGTGAACCCGGTGAACTTTCTTATTTTATATCCTGCCCCCTCCTAATGCGCGGTAGAGGGTGATGACTCCCTGTATTTCGTCGAAGCGATTGGCTACCTGGTTGAGTTGTGCCTGTAACAGGGTTTGTTGGGCTGTCAATACTTCGAGATAAGTTACATCGGTGTGCCGCATCAGGAGTTCTGTGCTGCGGACTACCGACTCTAACAGAATGACTTGTTGCTCGTATAGTTCTACTTTTTCCTTAGCCGATTGCCATAATGCCAGGGCGTTGTTTACTTCGCTTCCTGCATTCAGCAGGGTTTGCTGAAAATTAAGTTTGGCTTCTTCCTGTTGGGCTTTTGCAATGTCGAGGCGGGCTTTATTTGTTCCTTTATAGAAAACGGGTATCGTGAGACTTCCGATGGCTTGCCAGAGTATAGCACCGGGGTTACTGATGCCGCTTCCGCCATTGTTTGTCCAGCCGAGATTTCCGCTGAGTGTGAGGGAGGGGTAGAAATAAGAACGGGCTTCGTTGGTGATGTAATAGGCTTCTGCCAATGCCGCTTCGGCGCTACGAATGTCGGGGCGGTTGGATAGTAAGTCCAGTGGGATTCCTACTGCCAGGGTTTCGGGTAATGATTGCTCCTCTAGGATTCCCCGTTCAATTGCGCGGGGTATTTCTCCCAGCATGGCACAGAGGGCGTTTTCTACTTCTGTGATCTGACGGCGTAGATCGACACTGGTGGCATCGACTGTATATTTATTGGCTTCTGCCTGTGCAATGGCCGCTTCGGTAGTTTGTCCTGCCTGTTTCAAGGCTCGCATCGTTTGAATGTTCTTCTCCCAGACATCTGCGGTCTGCAAAGTGATTTCTAATTGTTTATCCAGCATCAACAGTGTGTAATATGAGTTTGCAATGCTTGCAATCAGTTGTGTTTGTACTGTTTGCCGGTATGCTTCACTTTGTTCCAGTGCAGCTTTTTTCTGTCTTTTTGTGTTGGTTAGTTTTCCGAAAGTCTCTACCTCCCAACTGGCAGTGGTATTAGGAGTCTGGTATGTTTTAGAAATGGCTGCTCCGTCAAAACTACTGAGTGTTCCCTGTGGATTATATGAAATAGCAGGTAAATAAGAGAGGCGGGCCGATCGTAACGATGCTTCCGCTTCTTTGATGCGTAAACCGGCAATCTGCAAATCGGTATTATTTTCCAATCCGCTACGGATCAACTGTTGCAGGTAAGGGTCTGTAAGCACTTCCTCCCATCTTATACTTGCAATGGTTGCTGTATCGCTTTCACCTGTTTCCCTGAAAAGATTATCTGTCCGGATTTCGGGGCGCGAATAGGGCTTGTACAGACTGCAACCGCTGAATAGGAGCATTATGGCGGCCATGGATATGATTATTCTGTTCATATTTTTCTTAATTAAAATCTTACTGGTTTTCATGTTCACTGGATGGCTTTTTGTTGGGGGATATTTTCTCCTGTAGTTGTTGCATCAGCACAAACAATCCCGGGGTAATAAAGAGCAATGCCAGGGTACCGATAAACAATCCGCCGACGGCTCCTACACCTAAAGAAACATTTCCGTTTGCTCCCACGCCCGTAGAGAACAGAAGGGGTGTAAGACCTACAATCATCGTCAAAGCGGTCATCAGGATGGGGCGAAGGCGTATTGTAGCGGCAGTGAGTGCAGCCTCGCTGATAGTCAGTCCTCGTTTGCGGGCTTGCTGCGCATATTCGGTAATCAGGATAGCTGTTTTTGCCAACAGTCCGATTAGCATGATAATACCCATTTGGAGGTAGATATTATTTTCTAATCCCATGATTTTGGTAAACAGGAAACTTCCCGTTAATCCGACAGGAACGGAAAGAATGACGGCAAAGGGAATCAGAAAACTTTCATACAACGCACAGAGCACCAGATAGATAAAAATAATACAGATGGCAAAAATGATAAATATATCATTTGAAGAGTTGGATTCTTCGCGTGTCATACCGCTGAATTCATATCCAAAACCTATCGGCAGGGAAGCGGCGGCCGTTTCGCGAACAGCCTGAATAGCGTCGCCCGAACTGTAACCTTCTGCAATATTTACGTTTACGGATATGGAATTAAACAGGTTGAAACGGTTCAACGACTCCGGGCCATACATCCGGGTAAGGGTTATAAACTGGCTGATGGGTGCCATACTGTTTTCGCTTGTACGGACAAAGACCTGGTCGAGGGATTGTTCGTCCAGCCGATCTTCGGGTGCGGCTTGTATCATCACGCGGTATACCCTTGAAAAGCGGTTCATGTCGGTGATATAGTACCCGCCATAATAACCGGACAGGACGGTAAGTACTTCCTGGGGAGAAAGCCCGACCTGTTCGCATCTGGCAACGTCTACGTCGATCATGTATTGCGGATAATTGGTGTTGAAACCTGAATAGGCCATTGCGATTTCGGGCCGCTGGTTCAGTTCGGCGATATAGCCTTGTGCGATTGAGAAGAAATCGGATATGCTGCCTCCTGTCTTGTCCTGTAAATGGAGTTCTACGCCGCTTGCACTTGAATAACCAATAATCATTGGCATGGCAAATATGAATATTCTGGCATCTTTGATATGGGCTGTGCGGCGGTTTATTTCAGCAGTCACTGCATCGATATTGTTTGCTTTTCCTTTCCGTTCATCCCAGGGTTTCAGCCTTACTATGAATGTTCCTGATGTGGCATTTTGTCCTGTCAGCATACTGAAGCCGGTATTTTTACTGTAAGTCTCTATTTGTGGAATTTCTTTAATGGCTTGTTCCACACGGTCCATGATGGTAGAGGTTTGCAGGAGTGTGTTTCCCGGAGCTGCCATAATATTTACATATAACAATCCCTGGTCTTCCTGTGGAACAAATCCTGTTTTGGTTGTGCCAATCAGGACTCCCAGTGTAACAATTGTCCCTATAAGTAGTGTGATGGTAATCCATTTATAACAGATCAGGAATTGTACGCCTCTTTTGTATTTGGCTGTCAGTGTGCTGAACGAAGCGTTGAATGCCGTGCGGAAACGTTGTTCGAATGTTTTCTTTCCGCTTTCGTCGTTCGGTTTTAACAACAAAGCGCAGAGTGCAGGACTGAGCGTAAGTGCATTCAGTGTTGATAGCCCGATTGCCGCCGCCATGGTAATACCAAACTGCGTGAAGAATACGCCTGTGGTTCCTCCCATGAATGAGACCGGAATAAATACGGACATAAATACAATCGTGGTTGTAATAACCGGGGTAGTAATTGTTTTCATACCGTCTACCGCTGCTTTATAGGGCGAACGGTAGCCTGCGTCGAGGTTACTTTGTATGGCTTCGACCACAATAATGGCGTCGTCGACTACCGACCCGATAGCCAGCACAAGTGCAAACAGGGTGAGCAGGTTGATGCTGAATCCGAACAACGCCAGTATGCCAAATGTGCCTATTATCGAAACGCCGATCCCTACTAACGGGATGAGTGTTGCACGTGTACTTTGCAGGAAAACATAGACTACAATAATCACCAGCAGAATAGCTTCCAGGAGCGTAATAAGAACATTCCGGATAGAAGCATCCAAAAATTCGTTTACATCTAACATCTTACTGACTTCTACGCCCGGTGGCAGGTTCTGAGCAACATCTGCCAATAACTGGTTGACAGCTTTTGATATTTCTGTGGCGTTGGAGCCTGGCGATTGTTGAACTAAGCAGACAGTACCCGGATGTCCCTTGATCTGTGGCATCAATGCGTAGCTTAAAGCTCCTAATTCAACTTCTGCGACATCTTTCAGGCGCAATACTTCGCCGCCCGGCAGGGAACGGATGATAATGTTTTCATATTCTTCCGGTTTTTCGAAACGGCCCTGGTAGCGCATGGTATATTGGAACGTGTTGTCTGAATCACCACCCAGCCTTCCTGTGGGTGATTCGAAACTTTGTCCTTCGACAGCCTTTGTAACGTCGGCAGGTATTAATCCGTATTGTGCCATTACATCGGGTTTGAGCCATATACGCATAGCGTATTCTGAGCCAAGCGCGTTGATGCCGCCGACCCCGTTAATGCGTAGTACTTGCGGCAGGAGGTTGATTCGTGCATAGTTCGATACAAAGTCTGAATCGAATTGATCGTCGCTGCTGTATAAACCAAATATCATGATGGTACTGCTCTGTTGCTTAGTGACTGAAACGCCTCCGCGTGTTACGTCCGAAGGAAGTTGGGCGGTTGCCTGTGACACGCGGTTCTGGACATTTACGGTTGCCATGTCAGGGTCGGTGCCTTGTTTAAAATAGACCCGGATGGTCGCTCCGCCGTTGTTTGTGGCTTCGGAAGTCATATAAAGCATGTTTTCCACGCCGTTAATGGCTTCTTCCAGTGGAACGAGAACACTTTTTTGTACGGTTTCGGCATTTGCTCCTGTATAAGTAGCTGTTACGGACACGGTAGGGGTAGCAATGTCAGGGAAACGCTCGATTGGGAGTGAAGTTAACCCGATGATTCCCAGGAATGCGATCAGTATGGAAATGACTGCCGAAAATATCGGTCTGTCTATGAATATTTTTAACATATAAAGTAGGGGTTAAGAGTTAACTGGTATTCCATTGCGTAGGGGTTAAGAGTTAACTGGTATTCCATTGCGCAGGAAAGCTGCTCCTTCGGCTATAATAATATCTCCAACTTCCAGGCCTGATTCCACTACGTATGTTTTTCCGTCATTAGCAGGGAGAACTTTTATTTCGGTTGATTGGGTTTTGCCTTCCACGACTTTGTAAACAAATTTTTTGTCCTGCAATTCGAAGGTGGCGGATTGCGGAATAACAATGCAATCGGTAATTGTCCCGGGAAAAAGGATTTTACCGGCTCCGCCGCTTAACAGGATGCGTTCTTTGTTCGGGAAAACGGCCCGGACGCTTACTGAACCGGTATTGCGGTCGATAACTCCGCTGATCGTCTCTACATAGCCGTTTTCAGCGTAGATGCTTCCGTCACCAAGCTGCAATTGAACTTTGGGCATAGTAGCTACTGTTTTGTTCATCGACCCGTTTTCACGTGTAAGGGATAAGACCTGCTTTTCGGTCATGGAGAAGTAGACATACATTTCGCTGTTATCGGAAACTGTGGTAAGCGGAGTGGATATGCCTGAGTTTACCAATGTGCCGACCCGGTAAGGGAGCATCCCAACCACACCGTCTGACGGGCTTTTTATTACTGTGAATGAAAAATTGTTGCGGGCGCTTATTTCCTGCGCTTTTGTCTGGGCGAGGGATGCTTCGGCGCTTCTCAATGCGTTTTGGGCGGTTTTCAGGTCGAACGCTGAAATCACATTCTGTATATATAACTCCTGTTTACTTTCTGCATTCAGGCGGGCGGTTTCTACGTTTGCCTCGGCTATTTCCACATTCGCTTCGGCCATTTCCAGTTCTGCTTTATAAGCCACCTGGTCGATAATAAATAAAGGCTGTCCTTTTTTTACTGTTTGTCCTTCCTGCACACAAACTTCCGTAATCAGTCCTGAGATTTGCGGACGGATTTCAATATCCTGCCTGCCTTCTATTGTGGCGGGATAACTACTTGACTGCTCTTTATCACTCAATGAAATTGTCATTAGCGGGTATTCATTTACTCCTGTAATGTCGGGCGTATTGTTTTTACAGGAAATCAACAGGATTACTGTAAGGAGCCCACATCCTACCTGCCTCAGTTTTTTTGTTTTCATGACCTTTATTTTTGCTTTTTCATTTTATTTCCTGTATTTGTATGGTTGAATATAATTTAGTAATTCACTTTTTCCTGTGGCTGAACAAAGGCCATTTAAAAATGGATAGATCATGGCCATACGGAATTTGAGTTCCAGGTTTTTTATCTCTTCTATATAAATGGAAGCAATGGTCTCATGAGTATTCAGAGGAATAAAAAGACCGGCTTCCATACATTCCCGGAAACTATGTATACACAGGTTTCTGGTGTTTGTTTTCAGTTCATCCAGCCGTTTTTGCGCTTCCGGATCTTTATTTGGAGTTTGTTCTATCCGAGATATATTTCAAATGATGCTGGTGCTTCCAAAATGAGCCATCCCAAAGCCGGGAGTGTTTGTATTTTCTTCATCTGTTATTTTATTTCTAAGAGATACGCTGCAAAGATGAGTATAGAAATAGGGTTACAAGTTATTCAGGTTAGGCGATAATTTGTCCATTTTGTGCAAATATTCATTTTGTAAAAATATTCATTTTGTAAATGGTTGATTTGTGAATGCTTATTATAATTTGTCCATATTATGCAGTACTTTGTTTTTTATCTGTATTTTTATCCCTGAATTTTAATTGACTGGGGTATGGATAATCAGAATATTAGTTTTGATGAAATTTTTAACAAAGTCCGTGAAAATGAATTTGTCGATTCTTTGGAAGAGGATGTGATTGTAGCAGAGCAAAAATATATTGACGGAATAGCTATTCGGGCGACGGTGCCGGAGATTCGTGTAGATGCTGTCATTGTCTTTTTTTGTTGCCAGGGTTCTGTTTTATTTACGGTAGATTATAAAACCTACAATCTGACGGCTGGCATGGGAATTGTTCTGATTAGCCGGAATGTGGTAGGGGAGATTCAACGTAGTGACAATTACATAGGGTATGCGCTTATTATTTCTAAACAATTTATGATTTCCCTGGTAGATGAGATACCGTCTCTGATGGCAAAAGCAACCAAAACAGGCCTTGCCGGGAATGATATTCAGTTCGAAGCTGATGAAATGAAGATAATTACAACCAATATTGAACGCATACGCAGACAGCTCAAAACAACTGATAATGTATTCCGGGAATATATTGTGAAAAATGAGGTAAGTAATTTTTTTATGGAACTGGTTTATTTCATGCTGAAAAAAGGAACGGATGAAAATTCTGCCGGAAAAACAAACCAGACAGATGCTGTGATCCGGAAATTTCTGCAATTGTTGTTACAGAATTTTAAGAAACAGCATGAAGTTATCTTTTATGCCCAGGAACTATGTATGACGCATGGCAACCTGACACGCATCATAACCCATGCCAGTGGGAAATCACCTTTAAAGTGGATCCATGATGCATTGCTTGCGGAAGCTAAAACCCTTCTTCGTAAACCGGACGTAAGTACGCAGCAGATTGCGGAAGAACTTCATTTCAGCGACCAATCTTCTTTTTCTAAATTTTTTAAGAAACATACGAAGATGACACCAACGGAGTTTAGGAGAAAGAGATATTGAATCGTTGGATTATATAAAGAATTTAGAAGCTTATTGAGAAATTCTTTTAAAACAATAAAAGTTGCTTTAATGGCGACTTTTATTGTTTGGCTTCAGCGGAAGCAGGGGGATTCGAACCCCCGGTACAGTTACCCGTACGTCAGTTTAGCAAACTGGTGGTTTCAGCCACTCACCCACACTTCCATTCAGTGTTTATTTTGCTGAATTGCGATGCAAAGATATGTTTATATTTCGGATTTGCAAAAGGTTTTTGAAGATATTTTAGAGAAAAAGATTGTACTTTTGTGGTAAAATCTGATAGTCAGTTGTTTATTAAATATGGAGAAAAAGCAAAAAAAGAAACTAACGGTTATACTTGCTGTACTGGCTGTGCTATTGCTGGTGGGAGCAGGGTTTGCATGGTGGGGATATAACTTACTGTATAAACCCAATTTCCACCCTGGTAAGCCGGTATATGTATACATTGACCGGCAAAAAGACTTTCCCACTCTTGTCAGACAACTGGGAGATACGGCAAAAATATCGGATATCAACGGCTTTTTAAAGGTTGCTAAATGGATGAAATACCCGGAAAATATCCGGAGTGGGCGATATGAAGTAACTGAAGGTATGAATAACTACGAGCTGGTTAGCCGCTTAAGAAGAGGACAACAGACCGCTACCCGCATCACTTTTAATAATATCCGCTTTAAAGATGACCTGGCTCAACGCCTCTCAGACCAACTGATGCTCTCCAAAGAAGATATTTTGCAACGGATAGATAACCCGGTTTATTGCGATTCGTTGGGATTTACTACCGAAACAATTACGGCTATGTTTATTCCCAATACTTACGAAGTCTACTGGACAATTACTCCGGATGGACTGCTCCAACGAATGAAACGCGAGTACGATGCTTTCTGGACACCCGAACGTAAAGAAAAAGCCCAAAGCATCGGATTAACACCGGTGCAAGTAGTAGTCCTTGCTTCTATCGTAGAGGAAGAAACTGCGGCTCCGGAGGAATATCCGGTAGTAGCCGGACTGTATATTAACCGCCTTCACCGTAACATCCCATTACAGGCCGACCCTACGGTAAAATTTGCAGTAGGCGACTTCTCTCTGCAACGGATCCTGTTCCAACACCTCGAAATAGAATCTCCTTACAACACTTATAAATATGCCGGTTTACCTCCCGGACCATTACGTGTACCCAGTATCAGGAGTATGGAGAGTGTTTTGAACTATACCAGGCATAATTATTTATATATGTGCGCAAAAGAAGATTTTTCCGGACGGCACAATTTTGCTACCACATTGGCCGAACATAACCGGAATGCCAATCACTACCGTGCAGAGTTAAACCGGAGAAAGATTCGATAAAATGCCCCTGAATTAAGGCTAAAAGCACTATCTTTATACCCTGAAATCAGGATTAAAACTTAAGTTTAACAATATATACATGGAAAAACATCTTTTTCTGGGTGATGAAGCTATTGCGCAAGCTGCGATCGATGCCGGTTTGTCTGGCGTATATGCTTATCCCGGTACCCCTTCAACTGAAATCACTGAATACATTCAACATTCTGGTGTAGTACAACAACGCGGTGTCCATTGCCGCTGGAGTGCAAATGAAAAACCGCTATGGAAGCTGCCTTGGGAATGAGCTATGCGGGCAAACGTGCACTGTGCTGTATGAAGCACGTGGGACTCAATGTGGCTGCCGATTGTTTTATGAATGCCGCTATGAGTGGTATCAATGGTGGGATGATATTATTACTGCTGATGATCCTTCCATGCACTCTTCACAAAATGAACAGGATAACAGGGTATATGGTAACTTTGCCATGATCCCCATGCTCGAACCCTCCAGCCAGCAGGAAGCTTACGATATGGTGTACGATGGCTTTTCCCTTTCCGAACAACTGGGATATCCTATCTTATTGCGTATCACTACCCGTATGGCACACTCGCGTGCCGGTGTGGTTACCCGCTCACAACAACCGGAGAATGAAATGCATTTCCCGGCCGACGGCCGCCAGCGCTTTATCCTATTGCCTGCCCTGGCCCGTAAGCGCTTCAAAACATTGCTGGCTGCACAGGAAACATTTACTGCCCTTTCGGAATCATCCTCATACAATCGCTACTTCGACGCCTATGATAAAACATTAGGTATTATTACTACCGGTATTGCATTTAACTATTTATCCGAAAACTATCCGGATGGCTTTGAGCATCCGGTCTTAAAAATATGCCAGTATCCCTTGCCGCTTGAACAGGTAGGCTGGCTGGTAGAAGAGTGTGATGAGATCCTTGTATTGGAAGAAGGTTTCCCGCTTGTAGAAGAACAGCTTAAAGGTGTACTTGGACTGGGGATCACTGTACATGGTCGCCTGGATGGCACTTTACAGCGTGACGGTGAGCTTACACCGGATGCAGTGGGCAGGGCGTTGGGAAAAGAGCTGAACGACTTCTATGAAATTCCCGAAGTGGTAGAACAACGTCCGCCTGCTTTATGCCAGGGATGTGGCCACCGCGATGTATATGATGCCCTGAATGAAGTATTAAAAGAATATCCTTCAGCTAAAGTATTTAGCGACATAGGCTGTTACACATTAGGAGCACTACCCCCGTTCCGTGCAATCGATACCTGTATTGATATGGGTGCTTCTATTACAATGGCAAAAGGTGCCGTAGACGCAGGTTTGTTCCCGGCAGTTTCGGTGATCGGTGATTCTACTTTTACCCACTCAGGAATGACAGGCCTACTCGACTGTGTAAACGAAGAAACAAATATAACGATTATTATTTCCGATAATGAAACTACAGCTATGACCGGTGGCCAGGACTCTTCAGGTACAGGCCGCCTGGAAGCCATCTGTGAAGGATTAGGAGTTGCCCCCGGACATATCCGTGTAATGATTCCGCTGAAGAAAATTATGAAGCGATGAAAAACATTATCCGGGAAGAAATCGAATACAAAGGAGTTTCTGTCCTGATCCCACGGCGTGAATGTATCCAGACGTTAACCAGAAAGAAAAAAGCAGCAAAGAAATGAAAGCAGATATTATATTATCCGGAGTAGGAGGCCAGGGTATCCTCTCTATCGCCGCAGTAATTGGTGAAGCTGCCCTGAAAGAGGGTTTATATATGAAACAGGCCGAAGTACATGGTATGAGCCAGCGGGAAGGGGACGTACAATCCAACCTGCGTTTATCTGACCGGCCGGTTGCTTCCGACCTGATCCCACGTGGGCAGGCCGACCTGATCATCTCACTCGAACCGATGGAAAGCCTCCGGTATCTCCCTTACCTAAAAAAAGAGGGATGGTTGGTAACCAACTCACAACCGTTTGTCAATATCCCTAATTATCCCGATCTGGCTTTAGTCAACGCCGAACTGGATAAGCTTCCGAATAAAGTAGTGCTTGATGTAGAAGCTATCGCGAAAGAACTGGGTTCGGTACGTGCTGCTAATATTGTAATGCTGGGAGCAGCTACCCCCTTTATCGGATTGGAGTATGGTAAAATAGAAGAGGGAATACGGCGTATCTTTGCCCGTAAGGGAGAAGAGATTGTAGCCTTGAACCTGGCTGCTCTGAAAGCCGGTTATGAGATAGCACAACAAAACCAATAATTTACCGGGCAGTATAAACCGGCTGTCCGGCCATTAAATACATATATATGAGAAAGTTTTTACTTCTGGCTGTAGTGATATGTACAGCATTTATCGCCCGGGCGCAGGCAACAGACGAAAGCGACCGGATAAAAACAGGTGACACGATGCCTGCCTTTACAATTGTGTTTAATAATGGAAATAAACTCGAGTCGGCCGCCTTTAAAGGAAAAGTGGTTTTAGTAAACTTCTTTGCTACCTGGTGCCCACCCTGCCAGAAAGAGCTGGCCGAAGTACAGCAGGTGTTATGGTCCAAATACGAGAACAACAAAGACTTCGTCTTATTGGTGGTTGGCCGTGAACATTCGGATGCCGAACTGGCTGCTTATAACGAAAAGAAAGGCTTTACCTTTCCTTTATATCCGGATAAGAACCGGGCTATCTACAGTGCATTTGCCAATAGCCTGATCCCCCGTTGCTACCTGATAGGTAAAGAGGGCAAAGTAGTTTACACGAGCAAAGGATACAAAGAAGAAGACTTCAAAGAATTAATGGAACAGATCGAAAAAGAATTGAAGAAATAAACTAAGCAAAATCAAATAGATTCAGTTCCCCGCGAAGGCGGGGACCGCACCGGAACAGGCAGAAATTACCTTTTTGTATTTGGAAATAGCCACCTCTTTTGCGATCCCCGCCTTCGCGGGGAACAGGCTACGTTCTAATTCCGGATGTGGTGGAGCTTACTCTGTTTTTGAAATAGCCTCCTTCTCCCTTCTCTCTGCTTCCATCTCTGCCCGCGACTTACTCTGGGTCACAATATAAACACCGGTAAACACCAGCGCAATAGCTATCCCTTTCATCAACCCGAAGGTATCCATCCCCCAGATAACCGCCAGGATAGAAGCGACGATCGGCTGCATATAATTATACATACAGGCAACGGTAGGGCGCAATAAACGCTGTCCTACCGGAACCAGCAGATAAGTCAGGAAAGTACCCCCTACAATCACGTAGCCGATCTCTACGAAAGTCCCTACTGGTAAAGCTGAAAAGTTCATCTCTGAGATATGATGATAAGAAAACGGAATCACACAAATAGAAGCATACGTAAACATCCACTTCATTAATGTAACAGGCGAATATTTACTTATTAACCCTTTAAACAAAACGAAATAGAACGAGAAGCTGAATTGGGCTGCCAGGCATAACAAGTCTCCCCAGATACTACTCTTACCTGACCCTCCGCTGCCCTGGCTGCTTAATATTAATAAAAGAGCTCCGGCAGCACCTACGAAAATACTAAATACCTTTTTACCTGTTACAGGCTCTTTCAGGTAAATAGCTGCGATAATCATAGTAATGATAGGAGTAGTAGTCGTTACTATAGAAGCATTGATCGGCGAAGTTAACGAAACCCCGAAAACAAAAGTCCCCTAGTTTAATACAATACCCAGTAAAGCCGCAAAGAACAGCTTTGCCAGGTCATGATGATCAATATGCTCATGCTTGGTGAACAAAGAAGCGATCCAGAAAACAACAGCAGCCCCTACCATCCGGAAGGTAGTCAGTGCCAGTGCACTTACCTCACCTGTCTGTAGTACTGCTTTGGATATGGGCGACATAAGTCCCCATAAGATATTAGCACCCAACATGGCCAGATGTCCTTTATAAGCAATCGGTTTCTTATCCATTCTTTATATAATTAACAAGGACGGGTCAGTTTGTTGAACCGCCTCCATAAAAGTATACCCAATACCGTAAGACTTACCGGGAAACCGGCCCAAACACCAATAGCTCCCCAGTGTAGTGTAAAACCACAGAGATAACCAATAGGCAAAGCCAGACCAAAATGACAGATAAAGGCCATCCAGGCCATATATTTAACATCTGAAATACCACGAAGGGCATTGGCAAACAAAATCTGTAATCCGTCACCTACTTGGTATAATATAACTGAATAGGCTAATACGGCCACCATATCAACCACCTCTTTTTCAGTAGTGAATAAATACCCCATCCGGTTACGTATGGCAAATACCAATAACATAACAGCCAGGGCCACCAAAAGGATGAGATGAAGCCCGGCAAAAGAGGCATTACGCACATTTACCCTATCATCCCATTCCTTAAAGTTGCTGACCCGTATCGTTACCGCAGCACCAATCCCATAATAAATCATAAAGCCCAGGGTAGTAATCACACACACGATCTGGTGGGCTGCCAGTGCAATACTACCCAGCCATCCCATCATAATAACGCTCAGGCTGAATGAGGCTGTCTCTACGCCCATCTGGAATCCAACCGATAAGCCAAGCCGTATCAACTTATCCAGGTTGGCCCGGTTAATAACCCCTTCCCTGAACCCAGCCAGGTATTTTTTATTCTTTTTCCCATACAGGAAAAGAAGGGTAAAGACCCCTAATGCCAATACGCAGCTGGCCAGGGTAGCTATTCCTGCCCCGGTAAGTCCCATCTCCGGGAAACCAAAATTACCATAGATCAGCAAATAGTTCCCTGCAATGTTAAAGACATTGGTACTGAGCATGATCCACATCGGGGTAACAGTATCGGTACTCCCGTCACTGAACTGTTTGAAAGAATTAAACAGCATCGCAAGCACTACCGAGAACAGTTGCAGGATATAATAAGGACGTATATAGGGCAGGAGCTCATCCGGTTGATCGAGGATATGGATATTGACCAATAATATATACATGAGCAGGCTCAGCAGTAATCCGGCAATGAAATTAATGAACAAGCTATTTTTTAAAGTTTCCCCAGCTTTCGTATACTCTTTTCCGGCAATTAACCCTCCGATAATGGGTATAAGCCCATACGAAAACCCCATGCCACAGATAAAAGCCAGGTTAAAAAAAATTATTTACGAATGAAGCAGCCGCAAGCTCAATCGTACTATGATGCCCCACCATGATATTATCGGCAAAGTTAACAACGATAATACCCAACTGCCCAAGCATAATAGGAACACCCAGCTTGATCGTACGCCGGTAATGCTCTTTATAAACAGAAAATTGTGCCAATTTGATAAACTTTTAAACACATAAGACAAGTGTCCGGAGGGCAGTATTAGTTCCCCGCGCAGGCGGGGATCGCACCAGAACTGTCTTTAGTATTAAAACAAAAAATACTGGCTGCTCTAATGCGATCCCCGCCTGCGCGGGGAACAAGTTGCTTTTAGCTTTGTCCGAATAGATTTTAGGACACCAACATCTTAAGATTATATAATAAATTAAAATGATTATCCGCATAATGTCCGTTGATTTATTGAACATCATAT